>VFKN01000042.1 GCA_009885525.1 Anaerolineaceae bacterium
ACGGAACCCCCAACAGGACCTACAGAACCCCCAACAGGACCCACTGAACCTCCGACAGGCCCTACTGAGCCTCCAACAATCAAAACCCCCATCCTTCCTCCTCCTCCAATTGTCGGAGTTCCCCCGGCTCCCCGGGTTAAATTTGAAGAAGGCAAGGCTCCGCAATGCCCGAACTGGATCCTGTTCCACTCGTTTCGCTCAGGCGACCTCGAAGTCTTCCGTCTGGATGGAACTGAAGGCACAGTCAAGCCGGTCAATCTGACCAAATCTGGTTCAATGGACTCCCGCCCAAGCCGCTCAGCGGATGGAAATTGGGTTGTCTTCCAAAGCAATCGCAATGGCAACGTTGAGTTGTACCTGACAGACAATGAAGGCGCGTCCCAAACACGCTTGACCGAGACGAAGTCGAACAACATCAATGCGATGATCGGGCCAGACAATAAGACGATTGTCTACCAGAGCGACCGCAACGGTAATTGGGATGTCTACATGCTGGATAAGGATACAAAGAAAGAAACGCAGTTGACCTCCAGCGCAGGCGATAACGTGAACCCGTTCTGGTCACCCGACAGCAACTGGATCACCTACCAATCAAACCGCACCGGCTCGTGGAACGTGTATGTGTTCGACATTTCCAAAGCGACTGAATACCAGGTGACCTCGTTCTCGAACGATGTGCTCTACCCGAGTTGGTCACCCAACGGCAAGCAGTTGTCCTTCTTCGTGAACATGACCGGCACATGGGACTTGTATGTTGCAGATATACAGGGCAAATCGTACAAGCAGATCTCAGTCGGCGGCGATGCTGGAAATGCAGCATGGTCACCCGAAGGCGAACGTATCGCCTATCAGGTAACCTCAGGCGCCAATACCGACGTCTACACCTACGATCTGGTGACGAACACCGAGTACAAGTTGACCGAATTCGGCGGCGCGGACTCTGCTCCCACCTGGAGTTGCGGCGGCACGGAAGTGCTCTTCACCTCGATCAGCGGCGGCAACCCGGACATCTACTCGACCTGGTGGCAAGGCGGCAACGCGATCACCGAGATCACCAACAGTCCGTTCACAGACAAGTGGTCAGCATCCTCTGCGAAGGAAACTGGTTCACGCGGCTACTAATTCGATATAGATAATAAAAGCGGCAACAGCCTAAAACTGTTGCCGCTTTTATTTTTAATCCTTTGTTGTTAAACAAGTAATGGTTATAATTACTTTTATCGATCATAAACCGGCGTTACTTATTCAACAAAGAGAGGTTACCCATGACATTCCAGCTTATGTACTACTCCCAGCAAGATTCGAAATGGAAAGAAGATATCCTCGGTTTCGGTGATCCTCGCGACACCATTGGTTATGTCGGCTGCGCGTTGGCGAGCACCGCCATGCTGATCAGCGGACATGGCTTTGTCGAAACCCCAAAGACTCTCAATCAAAAATTAAAGAGCGTGAATGGCTTTCAAAGTGCCGCTATTGCCTGGAGCGCGGTCAGTCAGATCTATCCCCAGGTCGCCTTGAAAAGTTTTATCTCCTGTGTTAGTACAGATGCGCCGCTCGGGCAGATCGATGCATCCATCGCGGCGGGACAGCCCGTCATTGTCATGGTGGATAATTCCCCCACGCCCGGGCTGCAAACGCATTGGGTTGTCCTGTATGCGAAAGAAGGGAACGACTATCTTATGCTCGACCCCTGGCCCCATCAAACTGATGTGACAAAAAAAACATATCTCATGCCGCGTTACAGTCAGGGCAATCCAATTAAACGCGCGATCATGCATGTGATCATTTATGAAGCATTTAATGCCAGCGGCGGAATATCGCTGCCGGATACTTCTTCGACGACAACTCAGACCACATCCATCCCTGTTTCAACGAGCGGATTCTCCGCCCGCGTCAAAGCGGAAGTGACCTGGGGATTAAACATCCGCTCGAGTATTAATACTTCCAGCTCAAATAACATCGTGGCGGTTGTGCCTGTGGGCGGCAGCCTCGGCATACTCAGCGCGGATGATTATGCAAAGATCGGCGGCGTGAATCAATGGGTGCGCGTGCGCGATAATAACGGGCATGAAGGTTTTGCGGCGGCGTGGTATTTGGAAAAAATCGAGGCGGCGATTTCCACTCCGGTAACAGAATCAACTTCGAGCTCGGAAACAACCGCGCCTGTTTCCACATCCACGCCTGTGCCTGAAAAAGTAAAATTGCTCGTCGTTGTAAAATCTGCCGGCGCCACGATTTATAAAACAGCGTCTGTACAAAGCGAAGTTTTATCAAAAGAAAAAGGCGGCGCGAAAATTGTGGTGGTTGAAGCCGCCAACAAAGCCGCGCCCAAGATCGGCGTGGCAGGCAATTGGTTGAACGTGAAAGGCTCGAATGGCAAACGCGGTTATATCGACGGCGGTTTGGTGAAGAAACAATAATTCAAGAAATCGCATTCAGCGCGGCAACAAACGCCCCCGCCATTTTTTGAATGTTGATCTCTTCCGAAACAATTCGATACGACTCTTGCCCCATTTTTCTTAAACGCGCTATATCAGATAGCGCGTTTTTCATTGTAGATACCAGCGCGCCATAATCTTCGGGTTGAATCTGCCAGCCGTTCTCCGCGCGGACAAGATCGTCCTGCGTGCCGTCACCTTTGGCAACGATGACCGGCAAGCCGTAACTCATCGCTTCCTGCACTGCCAACCCGCCGGTGCCGGGCAAAACGAAAAGATCGGCTTGCATGAAATATGGTTTTAATTCCGCGCCATGCTTCGCGCCGATGAATTCAGCGGACGGATAAATTTCTTTCGCGAGCGACTCTAATGCTGCGCGCTCGGGACCATCGCCCACGAGTATTAATCGCGGATTTGATTCCATCTCGGCGCAGGCGCGCAGCAACGAATCGATTCGTTTGCGCGATTGCAATCTCCCGACGAATAAGATGACAGGTCGAATGTCGAATGTCAAAGGTCTTTGAGGGATAAGCAAGATTGGCGCAGGCGAAACGGAATTATGCGCCACAAAAATTTTCTCGCGCGGAAAACCGAGCGCGGCATATTCATCCGCTCCGCGCTGGCTGTAGGAGATCAGCGCGTCGAATTGATTGACGAAGTGCGCCCTCATCCCAACCCTTCTCCCAAAGGGAGAAGGGCTTTTAGGTGAACCCAATCCCCAGCCAATCACTTTTCGTCCGCGCGCATGCATCCACTTCACCGCGGCAGGTGTGGAAAGATAACGCGGATTCGCCTCCACGATCAACGCATCGGGATTCCAATTTTCGAGCCAGTTGATGAAGCCTTGCTGATAGCACAGATAAAATCCGCTATGAAATAAATGAATATTTTTTGCTTCAACATATTTTGCAATTTGTGTTTTGCCGCCTGCGATCATTTCTTCGGGACGCGCCAAGCCCGCGAATAAACTCATCCCGCCCGCGCAGGATTCCGCGAGCAGGTCAAAGAACGGGACGCGGTAGCCGGGCAGTACGCGTTGTTGAACGGCGAGTTTTCCTAAATATTCATTCATGGTTTGCAATGGAAAGGTCAAAACGGCTTTGCCCTTTATCCTCCGTGCGCTGCATTGGTGTTCATCATAAATTCGTGGAAGGGCAAGCCATCCAGTCGCTGCGGAGTGACCCACCATTCGTAGAGTGTTAAATCTTCGGCTGTAGTTTCGTGATATTCGGGAATATTGTTTTCTTGAATTCCGCGCAAAGGACTTAATAAAAATTCGTGAATTTCTGAATCCATGATTTATTCCTCCAAAAGGATTTTGAGATACGCATCGGTCATTTTATCCAAGCCGAAATTGGACTCCGCGCGCTTCCGCGCCGACGCCCGGAATGAATTCTGCTGCTCGAGTATTTTCTCCGACGCGGTTGCCAGCGCGGATATGTCGGGCGTCTCCAACTTCCACGGATTTGCGCCATACGGAACGATACAGCCCGCATCCGCGCTGACCAATTCCTTCAACGCGCCGCTGTCGAATCCGATCACGGGCAGTCCGCACGCCAGCGCCTCGATGACGGAATTCGGGCAGGGTGGATTTACTTCCGCGCAATACATCAAATGCGACGAGCGCGCCAGCGCAGGCACTTGCTCGCGCGGAATTGTGCCGAGGAATTTCACCGGCACTTTGCTTTGCAGGCTGCGCTGAGTCGCTTCATCCACTTTGCCTGCGACAATCACTTCCATTGGATAATTCACCGAAAGTTTTTCAGCAATTGAGACTGCATAAAACAAGCCTGAATTCAATCCGCCCGCAAGACTGCCTTCCAATAACAACAAACGAAAACGATCTGCGGGACGATCATGTGTGCCATCCGGTGTATAAATATTTAAATCCACACCGTTGATAATGACCGTCGCGGGCGACTTCGCGACCCCGTACCAATCCTCCCACCACTTGCGGATGAACTCGCTTTGATAGATTACGCGATCCGCAAAGCGCGCGCGGATGAGCGACAGCATAAAGTTGCCATACTCCGCGCGGATGTGATAACGCACGCCCGTCCAGCGAACGCGCTGCACCCAGTTGATTCCATCCAGCCGCTGCACGATGCGCTGTCCGCGCCGACGAGACTTCGAGAGTGGAATCAAATTGCGCGTGCCGGCAATCACCAGCGTCGAGTCAGATGCGGCGGCGAGATCGTGAGTCACATCCACTCCGCGTGCGCGAAGTCCCTGCTCAAATTTGAGTCGAAACGAAGCCATGCCGCCCGTTCCCTCCACACGCGGAACAATACATATTTTTGACATGCGCTCATTATACAATCCCAATCGGTTTAAAGTTCAAGGTTGAAGGATGAAGGTTTGCTTTCCACGACTTTCAACTTTCAACCTGCAACCTTCATCCTCTTATGGTATCCTTAATTCAACTTACTTTAGGGAGCATTACGAATGTATATCGCCATCGAAGGCGTGATCGGTGTGGGCAAAACCACGCTTGCGCGTCTTTTACAAAATGTATTTGAAGCGGAAATTTTGCTGGAAGTCTTTGAGGAGAATCCCTTCCTTTCGGATTTTTACGCAGACCGCGCGCGTTACGCTTTTCAGACGCAGATCTTTTTTTTGCTTAGCCGCTATCATCAGCAAAACAACAACGTCCCAAGTATTCTTGCAAATGGGAAAAACCTGATCGCCGATTACACTTTTGCCAAAGACGCGCTTTTTGCGGGCATCAACTTGCATGGTGATGAATTGGACATGTATCACAAAGTCCATGCTGCGCTCGGCGAAAAAATTCCCAAGCCCGACCTGCTGGTTTATTTGCAAGCCAGCACCGACACGCTGATGAATCGCATCGCCTTTCGCGATAGATCGTATGAACGTAAAATGGAACGCGCGTATATTGACGAACTCAATCACGCGTATGACGATTTTTTCTCCAAACCTTTTGACCATACGCCCGTTTTGAAAATCGACTCAAACGAGATCGATATTATCCGCAACCCCGAAGATCTCAAGCGCGTTGAGAACCGCATCCGCGAAGCATTGAGTCTTGCGCCGTTTCAACCGGCTTTACTTTTGTAAAGTCCAACGACGGGAGTCGTTGGACTCCGCCACACGAATTTTTTTTCAAGGAAATATTCATGCGAGTTACCCGCGAATCACTTCTCCGTATTGCCAAAGAGACCACCCAGGAACGGGCTTATAACGACACTGATGTTATCGCCGTCTACCTGACCGGCTCGCTGCTGAACGTCGACCCGATGCTGGGCGGCACAGCCGATATTGACCTCGTCTTCGTGCATAAAAGCGAGAATCTCAAGCCGCGCGAATTTGTTAAACTGACCCCCGATTTTCATCTCGATATCAGTCATCGCGCCAAAGCGGAGTTTAAATCTCCGCGCGAATTACGCGGCGACCCGTGGCTCGGTTATGAGATGTACGACCCGCAGCTGCTTTATGAACGCGAGAAGTTTTTCGATTTCGTGCAAGCCAGTCTGCGCGCCGGTTTTGACTTTGAACAGCCGCCGCTGATCTTACAGCGCTGCCGTAAAATGCTCTCACACGGACGTCAAATTTGGCATGACCTGACCGAGATCGATGAAACAGTCGGGCCAAAAGAAGTCAAAAAATATATGAAATCGCTTTTTCACGCAATCAACGCCGTCGCCGAATTAAGCGGACCGCCGATTCAGGAACGCCGTCTATTGTTGGAATTCCCCGCGCGCGCCGAAGCCGCCGGCAAAGCCGGTATGGCAGCCGGTGCGTTCAACTTGATCGGCGCGAATAATATAGACGCCGCTAAATTAAATCTCTGGATGTCTGATTGGAAATCTGCGTATAAACTTGCCATCGAAAAACCAGACGTGGATATGAGAATCAACTCAGCGCGTACGAACTATTACGAGAAGGCTATCAAAGCCATGCTCGAGGATAAAACTCCGCTCGCCGCGCTCTGGCCGCTTTTTCACACATGGACATTGTGCGCCGAAGTTTTGGAAGGCGATCATTTCAATTTTTGGCAGAGCGCCGCCAATGATCTCGGACTGCTCGGTGAAAATTTCCAGCAGCGCGTCGAAGGACTCGACCACTTCATTGATGAGATCGAAATCATTCTCGATGATGTCGCAATCGAGAATGGATTGGAAACATCTGGAGGGTTGTAAATCAAAAAACTTCCGAAGTCTCAAAGACTTCGGAAGTTTTTTATAAGGTATTACAATATACTGAAAAATTGCAACTACTCAGCCATGTCATTGCGAGGAGGGCTCTTGCTCTTCCCGACGAAGCAATCTTGGTGACGAGACTGCTTCGGCAAGAACATGAGCGCCTCGCAGCGACATGCTTACGGGGAGGCTGAGTAGTTACAAAAAAATTATAGGAGACTGAGATGTCAGGACTTTATTTTGAAGAATTTACAGCTGGGCAAAAACTCAATACCGGCGGGCGCACCGTCAGCGAGGATGCGATCTTTTCATTTGCTGGTTTAACCGGTGACTATAACCCGATCCACACCAATGCGGATTTTGCGAAGAAGACTCAGTTCGGTCAGCGCATTGCGCACGGGCTGCTGGGGTTATCGCTCGCCACGGGTTTAATCATGCAAACGGGTTTTCTCGAAGGCACCGTGCTCGCCTTCCGCGAGATCACCGAATGGAAATTCGTTAAGCCGTTTTTTATTGGCGACACAATATATGCAGAGTTAACCATCACGGAAACCAAAGCGCTTCCGCGCATCGGCGGTGGCGCAATCTTTGCGGCGATCGTCGTAAAAAATCAATCCGAAGAAATTTGTCAGCGCGGCACTTTGAATTTATTGGTGTTGAGCAAGCCCAAATAATTTTGTTCTACTCTCCGCGCGATCAGCGGATAATAGGTATTCGATAAATGAGTAATGATGATAACGACCGACTACGCCGAATTATAAAATCTGAAGAGGAAACGAAAGGAGTATATACTCCCGCGCCTCTTGACTCCCCCGATGATGAAGCAGCTCCCCAGCTTTACCGCCCCGCGCTGGATAAAGATAACATGCCCCTGCCGCGCCGCGTGGATGAAACCGACATGGACGGCACACGCGTCACGCGCGCCGCGTATGAACCGGCGAGCAGACAAAGACCCGCGCAAGCAGTTGCTTCGCAGCCCGTGTCACAGCCACGGCAGCCGGTGCCTCCACAAAGCGGATACTTATCCGGTTTTGGCAATATTAATTGGCGAGGAAGTATGGGCTGCTTTTTGCGTGGCTTGATCCTGTCGGTGTTTTTATTTGTCATCGTTGGCTTGTGTGCTGGTTCGTATTTTGTCTATCAATACTATAGGATTGCAAGCACTTTGCCCGATGTAAGTGATCTCAAAAACCGCGCCTCACAATTCGAGACCACGCGTATTTTGGATCGTAACGGGCAAGTATTATATGAAATCCTTGACCCTAATCAGGGACGCCGCACTTACATCCCGTTGGTGGATATTTCCCCGAGTCTGGTTGCGGCGACGATCGCAACCGAGGACAAAGGATTTTATTCGCATCCTGGATTCGATCTGGGGGCGATGATCCGCGCGTTGTGGCAGAATTATCAAAGCGGCGGGACCGTTTCGGGCGCATCCACGATCACGCAGCAGTTGACGCGCGCGCTGGTGCTTTCTCCCGAAGAACGCGCCGAGCGCACATACACCCGCAAAGCACGCGAGATCATCCTCGCAGCGGAAATCACACGCCGATATTCCAAAGACGAAATTCTTGAGTTGTACCTTAACGAAATTTATTACGGCAATCTCGCTTATGGAGTCGAAGCCGCCGCCGAAACCTATTTTGGAAAATCCGCAAAAGATCTAACAATGGGTGAGGCCGCTTTCCTTGCCGGTTTGCCGCAATCACCCGCTACTTATGATATTTACACAAATCCCGAAGATACATTGATTCGTCAACAGCAAGTTCTGGTGTTGATGTTTCAATTAAGCAGTGAGCAGAATTGCATCAAAGTAAGTAACAGCCTCACGCCAATTTGCGTTGATCCTGTTACCGCAACACAAGCAGCGGATGAAATGAAAACTTATCCTTTCCGCCCGCCTTCATTTGATGCGAAGTATCCGCACTGGGTGAATTTTGTGCGCGCGCAATTAGAATCGCAGTACGACGCGCAAACTATTTACCGCTCGGGTTTTGTCGTCTACACCACGCTTGACCCTGCCCTTCAAGATAAAGCGCAGCAGCTCGTCACCGATCAAGTGGCTGCGATGGTGGACAGTAACGCAAAAAATGGCGCATTGGTTGCGATTCGTCCGTCAACCGGTGAGATACTCGCAATGGTTGGCTCGCCCGATTTTAATAACGCCGCAATTGCCGGTCAAATCAACATGGCAACCAGCCCAACGCGCCAACCGGGTTCGTCCATCAAACCGATTACGTATGTTGCGGCTTTTGAAAAAGGCTGGACACCCTCCACGCTGATCTGGGATGTGCCGACTCAATTTCCCGATGGCGCAAATCCGCCTTATGAGCCGCGCAACTATGACGGCAAATTCCACGGCGCGATGACTGTGCGCATTGCGCTCTCCAATTCATTTAATATCCCCGCAGTCAAAGCATTGGAATTCGTCGGTATTTACGACGACCCGAATACGCCTGAAAAAGAAGGCGTGATCGGCATGGCGGAGCGATTGGGCATCACTTCGCTCACGCGCAATGATTACGGCCTTTCGCTTACGCTGGGCGGCGGCGATGTCAGTTTGATCGATATGACTTCCGCATACTCAGTCTTTGCGAATAACGGTCAGCGTGTGCCGTCCGTTTCTATTCTTAAGATTACCGATTATGCGGGCAATCTTGTCTATGAATACAAACCACAAGCGGGTACGCAAGTGATCCGCGCGGAACATGCCTATCTCATCTCGTCAATTCTTTCTGATAATAATGCGCGCTCGCTGATGTTCGGTCCCAACTCGCGCTTGAACCTATCTTTCCAAGTCGCGGCAAAAACCGGAACCACGAATGATATCCGCGACAACTGGACGATGGGCTATACCCCCGATCTCGTCACCGGAGTCTGGATCGGCAATGCGGATTACACCCCGATGATCAACTCCTCGGGCTTGAGCGGCGCTGCGCCGATCTGGTCGGAGTTCATGGAATTTGCTGTGCCCTATCTCACCAACGGCGCGCCGACTCCGTTCACTCCGCCCGCAGGGATTGTGAATAAAGTGGTGTGTAGACTTTCAGGCGCAGAACCATCCAATATGTGTAACGATCAATATACAGATGTCTTTGCGTCTGATCAGTTGCCCCTGCCGCCGGGACAAGATCTTGTCCGCCGTATAAAGATTGATCTGTGGACGGGCTTGCAGGCATCTGATGCATGCAAAGGTCCCAGCCATGAAGAAGAAGTAATGAACGTCAAAGATAAATGGGCGCGCGATTGGCTTGGCACGAATGATGGTCGCAATTGGCTGGGTGATCATGGCTTGCCGCAGAATCCATACTTTGCGCCTGATCGTGAATGCAGCGCGAGCGATCCGCAGCCGATTGTTGAGTTAAAACTCAATGATGGTGATTATGTTTCATCTTCCCCTTTGAATATCAAAGGTTCAGCATTTGCAGATAGCGGATTAAAAAAATGGCGGTTGGAATATGGCTCAGGGGCAAATCCCAACTCGTGGACTCTTTTGAATGAGAGCAATGCTTCAGTTAAAAATGACGTACTTTTTGTTTGGGATTTTTCCAGTATATTTGATGAGGTTGTTACACTTCGTTTGACTCTTGTAGGCGAAAAAACGGAAATCGAAAAACGCGTGACAATCAACCTGCCCATACATTATCCGCCCACAGACCAACCAACGCCTACTTCCCCGCCTACTGAGACTCCGCTTTCGCCACCGACGGATACTCCTGTGCCAACCGATACGCCTGCGCCAACGAACACTCCATTTGTGGAAATTCCTACCGAGACGATTACGCCGTTCTCCCCGTGATCTTCTTTGAGCGGAGAAAACACCCGCGCTTTAGACCCTCCGCGTGAAAAAAGGCGAATTGGTTTTCTTTTTCCCTTGACTCACACCCTTGAGGAGCATATAATCACTCTGTTGGATGTAAAACTAAGCCACACACAGCAAGCGCTTGAGAAAATAATCTCAAAGCGCTTGCCTTTGTTTGTCTCTGGCGTAAGCCAATTATGTGCTATGCAGAGAAACTCAAACGCAATTTATTTTTGAGGAGAGTACTAGTGGAAACTAAGGGATTGACCGCACTCCGTATCAGCCTTGCCTCGCCGCAAACGATCATGTCATGGTCGTATGGTGAGGTACTCAAACCCGAAACGATCAACTATCGACGTTTACGTCCTGAAAAAGACGGCTTGTTTTGTGAAGCCATTTTTGGACCAACCCGTGACTGGCAATGTTATTGCGGCAAATATAAGAACCCGCGCTATAAAGGCATCACCTGCGATAAATGTGGCGTGGAGGTAACGCGCTCTGCCGTCCGCCGCGAGCGGATGGGACATATCGCGCTAGCCACGCCTGTCGCGCATATTTGGTATACGCGCCGCATCCCGTCTCAATTGGGAATGCTGCTTGACATTTCGCGCCGCAATCTTGATCGTGTGCTGTACTTTGCGCAATACATCGTTACCTATGTTGACGAGGAAGCGCGCAAGAAAGCCCTCCAGCGCCTTGAAGATGAGATATCAGTCTCCGAACGTGAACAGGCGGCTGGTGTTAATTCCCGCATCGCCGAAGTCAAAATCAAACGCGATCATAGCATTGCTGAAATTAAGCAAAAGCAGGCCGCGCTTGAACAGAACTACGATGAAAATATTGCCGAGAAGATGGAGCCTGTCATTAAGGAAGGCCAAAAACTCGAAAAGCAACTTCAAGAACAGATGGGCGAAGCCGCAAAGAAAACCATCATCTTTGAACTTGCGAACGAAAAAATCATTGACGCCGGTGACAAGGTCAACAGCAAACATATTACTCATATTCAAAAGAGTGTTCAAAAGAAAATCGAATCTCTTGAGAACGAGTTGAAAGATAAGAAGCAGCGTGAGATTGATGAACTCAAGACTCAGGCTGTATCCACCAAAGCACAGGCCGACCAGGAAATGGAAGCCTTGCGCAGCGAGTTGGAAAATCAGACCACCACTTCCTCGAATAATTCCTCGCGCTTACGTGATGAGTTGCTCGAGCTGCGTCCATTTACATTCATTAGCGAAATTCGTTACCGCGAGCTCAAGCAGCGTTGGGGGCAGGTCTTCCGCGCCGATATGGGTGCTGAAGCCTTCTTCGATATTCTTGGCCGCCTCGACCTCGATAAACTTTCTGAAGAACTCTGGCACGAAGTCCGCACCACCAAGAGCAAGCAGAAGCGCAAGAAATCCACGACGCGCTTAAAAGTCGTGGAAGCCTTCCGTCGTTCTGGCAACAGTCCGCAGTGGATGATTCTATCTGTTCTGCCCGTCATCCCTCCCGATCTGCGCCCGATGGTTCAATTGGATGGTGGACGTTTTGCCACCTCTGATCTTAACGATCTGTATCGCCGCGTGATCAACCGCAATAACCGCTTGAAGAGACTGCTCGAACTCGGCGCACCGGATGTCATCATCCGCAATGAGAAGCGCATGTTGCAGGAAGCGGTCGATAGTTTGATCGATAACTCGCAGCGCGGAAAAGCCCTTTCCCGCCGTGGACGCCGCGAACTGAAATCCCTGAGCGATATGCTCAAGGGTAAGAAGGGTCGCTTCCGCCGTAACTTGCTCGGCAAGCGCGTGGATTATTCCGGTCGTTCCGTGATCGTGGTTGGTCCTCAACTTAAATTAAATCAATGCGGCTTGCCCAAGAGCATGGCGCTAGAGTTATATCGCCCGTTCGTGATTGCGCGCCTCGTGCAAAACAATTACGCCGCGAACGTTAAAGGTGCGCGCAGACTCATTGAGCGCAATCGTCCCGAAGTTTGGGAAGCACTCGAAGGTGTCATCGGTGAACGCCCTGTTCTTTTGAATCGCGCGCCAACTCTTCACCGCTTGGGTATTCAGGCATTCGAGCCGATCCTAATTGAAGGCTCTGCGATTCAATTACATCCGCTCGTTACCACGGCTTTCAACGCGGACTTCGACGGCGATCAAATGGCTGTGCACGTTCCGCTTTCAGCGAAGGCTGTCAACGAAGCGCGTACACTCATGCTTGCTTCCAAAAACCTACTGAAACCCGCGGACGGCGAGCCGATCATTTCACCTTCCAAGGATATGGTGTTGGGTGTGTATTACCTGACGATGGAAAAGAAAGCCGTGCATAAGGGTGATGGACGCGCTTTTGCGGATATGGACGAAGTCGAACTCGCATACGCGCTGGGTCAGGTGGAGATCCATTCTGAGATCAAATTCCAGACCAGAACCTGGTACGCAGATAATAATGATCGCTTGCCGGAATCTGAAGTCCGCCTCATCAACACAACTGTCGGACGCGTGTTGTTCAATCGTGTTTTGCCCGAACAAGTACAGTTCGTCAACATGAAACTTGATAAAGGCGGCGTTAAGGACTTGATCGCTGAAGTTTACGAACTCTGTGGTCAGGAAGTAACCACTGACGTAGCCGACGCTGTCAAGAGTATTGGTTTTGAATATGCAACGCGCTCCGGCACAACACTTGCCGTTGCGGATATTTCCATCCCGCCAGAGCGCAAAGCAATCATCGAAGAAGCGCTCAAGCAGGTTGAAGTTGTGCTGCGCGATTTCCGCCGCGGTCTGCTCACCGAGCAGGAAAAGAACGAGCGCGAAATCGAAATATGGCAGGCGACGACTGAATTAGTAGGCGCTGCCGTCAAGAAGCACATGGATCCCGATGGCAACCTTTCCACCATGGCGACCTCCGGCGCGACCAAAGGCGGTTTCTCGACCATTTCTCAATTAGCCGGTATGCGCGGTTTGATGGCTGATCCTTCGGGACGCATCATCCCCATGCCGATCCGCTCCAACTTCCGTGAAGGCCTCACCGCGCAGGAATACTTCATCTCCACGCACGGTGCGCGCAAAGGTCTCGCGGATACAGCCCTCCGTACCGCGGATGCAGGCTACTTAACTCGCCGTCTCGTGGATATTGCGCAGGACATCATCATCAACGAACATGATTGCGGCACGCATGAAGGCATTTGGGTGCGCAAGACTGATGATGTTGCCGGCCAGCCTATGATGAACCGTATGTACAGCCGCCTCGCCGCGGAACGCATCCTTGACCCGAAGACCGGTGAAGTGTTGGCTGAATACAACGACGTGATGACTCACGACCTTGCGAAGAAGATCGCAAACGCAGGTGTGACCGAAGTGAAATTCCGTTCGCCGATGACCTGCCAGCTCAATCACGGTATCTGCGCCAAATGCTACGGCATTGATCTTGCGCGCGGTGTAATCGTTGAACTCGGCGCGGCAGTCGGTATTGTTGCGGCACAATCTATCGGTGAACCCGGTACACAGTTGACGCTGCGCACATTCCACACCGGTGGTGTGGCATCCAGCGGTGCAACAGACATTACAACGGGTCTCCCCCGTGTGGAAGAAATCTTCGAAGCGCGCAAGATGCCGAAGGGTGAAGCCGTGGTCGCAGAAATCGCGGGCACCGTGTTCATTCAGCAGTCCGAGAAATACGCGGATATGCGCGAGGTGAGAATCCAAACCGCGGAAATGATCCACGATGAGTATGCGATCCCCGAAGATTGGAAATTCATCGCGAAGGATGAAACCGAAGTGCAAGTGGGCGACATCCTTGCCTCGAAAGAAAAAGCCACCATCGTTTCCCAACATGCCGGGAAAGTTGCAGTGGAAAAGAAAGACCACAAGATCATCGTCTCTTACGAACAACGTGAAGAAGTTATCATGGATATTCCCACGACTTCACGTGTACTCGTCAAGAACAATGCGCATGTAGAAGCCGGACAACCGCTGACCGAAGGCTCACTCAACCCGCACCGCGTGTTGAAGATCCAGGGACGCGATGCCTGCCAGATGTACCTGATGACCGAAGTTCAAAAGGTGTATCGCTCACAAGGTCAGAACATCCACGACAAGCATTTTGAAGTCATCATCCGCAAGATGTTGAGCAAGGTGCAGGTTACACGCCCCGGCGACACCAAGTACCTGCCTGGCGATGCAGTTGACCGCCTCGAGATTCGTAAGATAAACGAAGCGTTGATCGCAGAAGGCAAGAACCCCGCCCGTACGCAGGAAGTTTTACTCGGCGTCACAAAGGCTTCACTCAGCACAGACTCATTCCTCTCGGCCTCCTCCTTCCAGCACACCATCAAAGTGTTGGCAAGCGCCGCGATCGGTTCCACAACCGACCCGCTCTACGGCTTGAAAGAGAACGTCATCATCGGCAAGCTCATCCCCGCGGGCACAGGTTTTATCCACGGGCGCTTCGCAGATGTGGTGGCGGCTCACAACGCCACGCAGTGGTCAAATCTCCCAGACATGAACCTTTAGTAATAAAGGGCGACCTGAAAAGGTCGCCCTTATTTTTTAACATTGTATAATTTGCTGTATGCGCGTCACACACTTAGCAAAAAAACCAATAGGATTTCCCACCCGCGGAAAGACTGCTGCCAACCGATTACGTCGCGTCGACAATTTTATTCTGCTCTACGAGAACGCGCTTCTTTTATGCGCCGACGGATATTTTGCTGATTCCCTGTTTGTTGACCTCGGCTACGGTTTTGATGCGCGCACTACACTCGAAAGCGCCGCGCGTTTCAGACGCGTGAATCCAAACCTGCCCATCCTCGGCGTGGAAATTGACAAGCAGCGCGTTGAAACTGCGCTGCCATATGCAGATGCCATCACGCATTTCCGTTTGGGTGGATTTAACCTGCCGCTTAAACAAAATGAACACGTTCGCCTGATCCGCGCATTCAATGTGCTGCGTCAATATGAAGAAAAAGATTTCGCGCCCGCATATCAAACGCTTGCGCCGTATGTTTTGGAAGGCGGATTGATGATTGAGGGAACGTCCACGCCGTTCGGTCAATTGTGGGCGGCGAATATTGTGAGGAAAGAATCAGAAACGTGGAAGTTTGAAGCGCTTGTTTTCAGCACCAATTTTCGTTTGGGGTTTAATATCGAGGAGTTCCAAACGATTCTTCCAAAAAATTATATCCATCATGTAATTGCAGGCGAACCGATCCATGATTTTTTCGAAGCATGGAAAAAATCCGCAGCGGAAACGATCCATGCGAAAACATTCAGTTTGAAACAATGGTTCGGCGCTTCGGCAGAGAGTCTTGCAGGAAAAGGGTATAAAATTGACCTGCATAAGAAATGGTTAAACAAAGGCTGGTTGATTTGGCGAAAATAACGCCCTCGTGGCGTCCCCGCCGCCGAGGACTGCGGCAGGAGCATTTGCAAAATAAAAAAGGAAATCTCATGACTCGTTCTCGAATTTATTTGACTGTTGTACTCGTACTTCTTGTAAGTCTGGCTTGCGGCATGCCTGCGCTGCCGGTTGGCCGGGATGCGTTCAACACGGCTGTGGCGCAGACCGTGGTCGCCGGGCTGACTCAAAATTATATGTCGCCGACTTTTACGCTGACGCCAACGCTCACATTTACGCCCACGCTCACGCCGACAGCCACGAATACGGCGGTAGTAACAATCACGCCAACATTTCCGTTTACACCAACAGCAACCGATACACCCCTGATTCCGCTCCCCGACCTCAGCGTTACGGTTAATACCAATTGCCGTAATGGTCCGGGCAAGGATTTTAAGGTGGAGGGTTCTTTGGTGGTCGGTGAGACGGTAAAGGTTTACGGAATAGACCCGACCGGACAATATTGGTATATCGCCAACCCCGACCCGGGCGTTGATTATTGCTGGCTATCTGCCAAGTTTGCAGAGGTGGATGGCGCGATCTCGCTTTTGCCTGTCCTGACTCCTCCGTCTTTACCGACTGCAACTTCCACCGCGCTGCCTATCCCTGATTTCAGGATGACATATTCCAACATGGATGGCTGCGGAAACTGGTGGGTGGAGGTCACCATTTATAATATAGGACTGGTCGCGTTTAAATCGGTATCGCTAAAACTGAAGGATGCATATTCAGGCGCCTCCCCTTCCAGTTTTTCAAACGGCTTTATAACCATTGATAAATGCGATAATAAGACCGTGACGGAGAGTCTTGAGCCGGGTTCTTCAGTCGTGGTAAGCGCGCCGCCTTTTAATAATGACCCGGCCGGAAAAAAGATTACCTTCACTGCTATTCTATGCACCGAAAAAGGCAATAGCGGAGATTGTGTGACCCGGACGATTACATTCAGGCCGTAACTGGAACAAGTTATGCTGTTTGAGCGTCTCTATCAAAGAAAAAACCTCAAGGTTCTTTAATCCCCCTGAGATCCAAGGAGAATGTTATGCCTCGCCCTACTCGTATTTATGTGTCATTTGCCCTTCTGACACTCGCCGCCCTTGCCTGCACGCTTGGCGCTACTCCGCCGCCCGATTCGGGAGCGATTAGCACCGCGGCCGCGCAAACGATCATCGCATCTTTGACCGGAGGCGCCCCTTTTACAGCAACAAACACATTCGTACAGCCAACGCTTACCCTCCCAACGGATACCCCGACGTTGATCCCGACGCAAGTTCCGCTTTCAACATTCACTCCGCTTATTCCGCAAATCAGCGTTACGGTGGCGACCAATTGCCGCAGCGGCCCGGGAAAGGAGTATCCGAAGGTTGGCGCTTTGAAATCCGGTCTGTTTGTAGATGTGTATGCGCGCGACCCGTCAGGGAACTATTGGTATATCCGTAATCCTGATCACGCGAACGATTTTTGTTGGGTCTGGGACGAATATGCGATATTAACGGGATCTATTGCGGGTGTGCCGATGTTTACGCCGCCGCCAACAGCGACTCGCACAGCAACAGCCACGTTTACACAGACACCCACTGTCACAGCCACCCTGAAACCCGGTGCAAGATTTGATTTTGGATATTCCGGATTGGAAACCTGTAAAGCCAAGAAACAGTGGTGGGTTGAATTTGGCGTGAAGAACACCGGAAATTTCCCGTTCCGCAGTATGTCAGTCATTGTGCAGGATGTAAAGAAAAATGTGACGCTTTCCAGAGTAATTGACGGATTTGATTCCATGAAAGGCTGCAAGCCAACCGCTCATCTCGATAAGTTGGCGATAGGGAAATCTGTTGTTATCAGTTCACACGCGTTTCCATTCAACTTGAGTGGCCGTGATTTGCGGGCCTGGGTTGTTTTATGCCTGCAGCCCAGCCAGGGCGGTGTGTGTGTGCAAAAGACGATGGAATTTACGCCATAAAGTAAAAAAGGACGGGCTACCAAGCCCGTCCTTTTTTATACTTGACGCATCCTCTTTTTACCCGTAAGATATGCCCCGCGATTAGAACAAATTTTCCTTCATCCCTTCACCCTTCTCCCACTGGGAGAGGGGTTGGGGGTGAGGGTTATATGGAGTCAACATGGAATTAGGCAACGTACGAAAAATAGATATCGACAAGGAAATGCAGCAATCGTATCTCGATTATGCGATGAGCGTGATCGTGGCGCGCGCGCTGCCCGATGCGCGCGACGGACTCAAACCCGTGCAGCGCCGCATCCTTTACGCGATGTACGACATGGGCATCCGCGCGGATACGGCTTACAAAAAATCCGCGCGTATTGTCGGTGAAGTGCTGGGTAAATATCATCCGCACGGCGACTCGTCGGTGTATGAGGCGATGGCGCGTTTGGCGCAGGATTTTTCCATGCGCACGCTGCTTGTGGATGGTCAGGGTAACTTCGGTTCGGTGGATGGCGATCCGCCCGCTGCGATGCGTTATACCGAGGCGAGATTAACTCCCGCCGCGCTGGATATCCTCTTTGATTTAAATAAAGACACTGTCGCATTCACTGCCAACTTCGACGATACGCTCGAAGAGCCAAGTGTTCTGCCCGCCGCGATTCCAAATTTATTGGTGAATGGCGCAACGGGTATCGCCGTTGGTATGGCAACTTCCATCCCGCCGCATAATCTCGGCGAGATCGTGGACGCGCTCAGGTACATGCTTGAGCGCTGGGAGAAACTCGATGATATTGACGTCGAGCAGTTGATGAAATTTGTGAAAGGTCCCGACTTCCCCACGGGCGGGCTGATCATCGAGGAGAAGGGCGACGAAGAAATTGAAGCCGCGTATGGCTCAGGGCGCGGACGCGTTACGGTGCAGGCGAAGGCGCATATGGAGGAAATGGAGCGCGGCAAGTCGCGCATCATTGTGACCGAGCTCCCGTATATGGTCAACAAGTCGAGTTTGATCGAACGCATCGCGGAACTCGCGCGCGATGGGCATCTCGAAGGGCTGTCTGATCTGCGCGACGAGTCGGATCGTCAGGGCATGCGCATCGTTCTCGAAATGACGAAGAATGCCGAACCCGAAAAAGTTCTCGCCGCGTTATACAAGCGCACGCCGATGCAAACGACCTTCGGTATTAACCTGCTCGCGCTGGTGGATGGCGAACCGCGCACGTTGACATTGAAGCAAGCCCTGCGCGTGTACATTGAACACCGCATCACGATCATCAAACGCCGCGCGGAGTTTGACCTCGCGAAGGCGAAAGCGCGCGCGCATATCCTCGAAGGCTATTTAGTCGCGCTGAAAAATCTGGATGAGATTATCGAGTTGATCCGCTCCGCTGCGGATGTAGATGCGGCGCGCACCAAATTGATGAAGCGCTACAAGTTGAGCGAACTGCAAGCCAACGCGATCCTCGATATGCAACTGCGCAGGCTCGCCGCGCTCGAACGCAAGAAGATCGAGACTGAATATAAGGAAGTGACCGGAGTTATTAAAGGTCTGATCGAACTGTTGAAGAATCCAAAAAAGATGCGCGGCGTGGTCGCGGATGAATTACTCAAAGTGAAAGAGTTGTATGCCGACCGCCGCCGCACACAGATCATCAGTTTGAAAGCGGGCAAGGTGGGCAAACTGCTCACCGCTTCTGACCTGATGCCCGAACAAACTACGTGGGTCGGCGTGACCGCCGACGGACTTGTCTCGCGCACGCATGATGATAAGCAGCCGAAACATTCAGGCAATGACGCGCCGCGATTCCTGCTCAAGGTTTCTTCAACCGACACGATTTATTTTGTGAGTAAGTTAGGCAAAGCCGCCGCGGTTGCCGCGCACTTGATCCCAGAAGCGGAGAAGTTAAGCAACGGTTCGCTGTATTACAAAGTCTCGCCGCTGACCGAAAATGATGCGCTCGCGGCGATGTTCACACTGCCCGCGAGTAAATCCACTTTGGGCGAAGAGACCTGCGTCATCACCGCCACGCGCTTCGGCATGATCAAGAAAACACTCATTACTGAATTGCCCGGCCCTTCCGCGCAGACATTCACGCTGGTGCGCGTCAATGAAGGTGATGCATTGGGCTGGGTCGGATTAACCGACGGCAAGAAAAAAGATGTATTGCTGGTTACTATGCAAGGCATGGCGATCCGCTTCAAAGAAGATGACGTACGCCCAATGGGACTCGTCGCTGCGGGCGTGAACGGGATCAAACTCGAAGATAATGATCAAGTCGTGGGTATGGAAATTATCCCCGCTGAAGGCGAGATCCTATTGCTCACTAGTGACGGCAAAGCCAAGCGTGTTGCCGAAAAAGAATTCCCATCGCAAGGACGTTATGGCAAGGGTGTGAATGCATGGGACTTGCCCAAGAAGACCACCATCGCGGGCGTGGTTTCGGGCAAACCGAATCACATGGCGACCATCCACTTAAGCAAAGGCGCGCCGAAATCCGCGCGGCTGGATGCGGTCACCATCCGCAAGCGCGCCGCCTCGAAGGGTGATGTAATCGTGGAAGTGAAACCCGGCGAGGAGATCGAGTCGATCAACGTGGCGTGGAGCGTGGAGCGATTTGTGAAGACGGTCAAGGAAGAGAAGAAGGAAGAGAAAGTAAAGGAAAAGGAAAAGAATGCAAAGAAGGCTGCAAAACCTGTGAAGGCGAAACCTGCTGCGAAGAAGAAAAAGTGATTGGAAGATTACTTTCCCATGCTATAATTTTCAAAAGACAACGACATGAAAGCGATTTCCGCCACCCTTCGCAAAGAAGTCCTGCGCCGTCTCGTAGATGAATTTCATCCTGAGACGATTTATTTGTTTGGGTCTTACGCGTGGGGAAAACCGACTTCGAGCAGTGACCTGGATTTTATGATTATCGTTAAGACCAGCCGCCAAAAACCGATCCAACGCGCTGTGCGCGCGCAGCGCAGTTTGCGCGGCGTAAAAGCAGCGGTAGACGTTCTGGTCAAGACGCGCAAGGAATTTGAGCAATACGTTTCTGTAAGAGCCTCGCTTGAAGCGCAAATTGCAAGGGAGGGAAAACTCCTGTATGGACGCAAAACATTCGCTGGTTCATAAGTGGTTGATTAAGGCGCGCCGCGATCTGCTTTCCGCCAAACGCCTGGCGAGCGGCAAAGACCCGTATCTCGATACAGCCGTGTATCACTGCCAGCAAACGGTTGAAAAAGCGGTGAAAGGCTGGCTGGTGTTTCACGACCAGCCTTTTGAAAAAACTCACGACCTGCGTTTATTGATGGCGCAGGCTGCGGAAGTGGAGCCAAAGTTCAAAAAATGGTTTGACATTGCCGAGCAAGTTTCCCCGTATGCGACAGCGTACCGCTATCCCGGTGAAACATTGGAACCGGATGTGGATGAATTCAATAAGGTATTTCAAGCCGCGCTTAAATTTTATGATTTTGTCTGCTCATTGCTGCCACCAGAAGTCAGCGCTCCAAAGAAGTGATGCGAAACAAAACACTTCGAGTTGTGAAAGACTTGGAGTGTTTTGTTATCTGTCGCTGTCCGCAAACGCGCGGCAAGCAAGGGCGACCACATCGTCGAGTTGAAGGCGGGCGAGGAGATTACCTCCGTGAATGTGGCGTGGGATGCGGATCGGTACGTGAAAGAGGAGAAGAAGTAATTGGTAAATAGTAATTGAACGCTCCGAGTCGAAAGGCTCGGAGTGTTTTGTTTGAAAAATATCCCGCGTCGGCTCTTGCGCAGAGTAGGACGCGGGATTTTTGTATATTTGCCCAACCTCATAATGCAAGGTTAGCCAGGACATCACCCAGCCATCAAAAAAGCCTCGGCAAAACAGCCGTGACCGTTTTGCATTTCCGGCAGGAGCGAATAATGATGTGAGAAAACGCCACACGAAAACCGTTGTTCCTGTTAAGGTTGTTCGGATTGTTCCTGTTGCGGTTCGCACAGCGGCAGTTCCTACGATTATTGTTGAACGACCCGCCGCGCAGAACACGATTCTTTGGATGCGCCCTTCATAACGCATCATCGGTCAGGATGATGCGGGGATGACAGTTTTTAGCCAGCCTCCAAGCAGTTTCCCAATTTCGGACACCATTTGAGAGACATGGCGGTATTGACCGGCCGTGATCCATTTCCATTTTTCGCACATCCGCAGATACAAACGCACTTTCCTTAATTCCGTGTCGGCGTCGCGCAACTTTTCGGCGCGGTTTGCGCCGCGCATGGCGTTGGCTTCAATGATCGTCTCCTGAAATTTCAACACCGCATTTTGCAGTCGCTGGGTGACAATAAACCTCTGGCTGCGCGGAAAACTTTCAGACAGCGGCAAAAGCCACGTAACCATGTCATACGTTCTTGTAAAAATAACCATCTTTTCTTCGGGCATTTTTTCTCCTTAATTTAAAAATCCTTCTCTACCGTACATGCAAACCCTAAAGGTCTGTTTTAACCTCGTGAGTTTCCGATTAACAGGAAAGACCTTTAGGATTAATTTGGCGTTGCCAGCAGTCTGGAATCCGTCAATACGCTGCGGATCAATGCATGCGTGTCTGCATGGTAGGCATGGTTGATCCAACCTTGAATAGACGCTTTTATCCGGTCTTGCGATTCGTACTTGCAAAGGTGAAGCAGTTTTCTGCGGAACGCATAGCCTTTGCGCGCTTTAAGGCGGCGATGATCGGGGAAAATAATAAACCCAAGAAAAGGAATACCCTCTATGACGGGCTTTGGGAACATGCTTTCTTCATGCAAGGTCAAGCGGAGTCTTTCCATGCGCTTGATGATTTTTTCGCGCCAGTCCATCAGTTCGTTTTTGTTATTGCTGAACAAAAGAAAATCATCCACGTAGCGGACATAGCCTTTGCAGCCCAATTCGCGTTTTACAAATTGATCGAAAAGATTGATGTAACAATTCGCCCACCATTGGGAGGTAAGATTGCCAATAGGCAAACCGCGCAGACGCTGACCTGAAAAGAGATCGTCGTTGGGAAAATAAACCATGTCATATTCTTCCGCCAGCACGCCCCGCCCGCTGGCAAGGATTTCATCAACCAGCCACATTATGCTTTTATCGGGCAACATCTTTTCCAGCATTTCCCTTAAAATGACATGGTCAATACTTGGAAAGAATTGTTTTACGTCGCATTGCAAAACATATTTGAAACGCCGCGCAAATTGCGTACAGCGATCCAAAGCGCGGTGCGTGCCTTTCCATTTTTGATTGGCGTAACTATCGGGGATGAACATCTTTTCAAAATATGGCACGGTAATATTGCAGAGCGCATGGTGAACCACGCGGTCGCGGAACGGCGCGGCGGAGATCAAACGCTTTTTGGGTTCGTGAACGTAGAAACTGGTGTACGCGCCAGGCTGATATGTTTTCGCGGTTAACTCATCCTGTATCTCGATCAGGTTATCGGGAAACAAAGCCTCAAATGCCGCAGTTGCTTCCCGGCCGCGTTTGCCTTGTGAGGCATTTTGATAGGCAAGCCGAACATTAAACCACTCGCAAAGTTCTTCTTGTAAATTCATGTTTTCCATTTTTTAATTCGACCCCCTTCGGGGGTAAATCCTAAGAACAAAACCAAGAGCCAAAGAATCAGAGATTCAAAGGACAGAGAACCAGATTACAGAGGTAGGATGGGAGAAAACGCCACACGAAAACCGTTGTACCAGTATAGGATGTTCGGATTGTACCCGTTGCGGTACGCACAGCGGCAGAACCAACGATTATCGTAGAACGACCCGCCGCGCAGAACACGATATGTTCCTGTCTGTGATCCCTGTGGGTCTTTTATATCATCCTTCCGATTCTTGTCCACAGGACTGCTACGCTTGTATTCGCTTTCGTTGAACCAGTCATTGCACCATTCCCAAACGTTGCCGATCATATCGGCGCAACCGTAAGGCGAATCGCCTTGCGGGGAGAATTTTCCAACGTCGGTAGTATCGCCAATCTTTGTTTCAGATGTGTTTGCCTTTTGGGGATCAAACTCATTTCCCCAGGAATAAATTCGTCCGTCTTCGCCGCGCGCGGCTTTTTCCCATTCGGCTTCGGTAGGCAAACGATAGGGCTTGTTGGTTTTTTCGCCCAACCATTTGCAATAAGCAGAAGCGTCGTCATGCGAGACATTCACAACAGGATGGCTGCCCTTTTCAGCGGGGAACTGGTCGCCTTCCCAACCTTGCGGGGCTTTATATTTCGCGTCGCGCACAAAGGCTTGATACTCGCGGTTGGTCACGGGATATTTGCCGATGGAATATTTGGAAAGTTCAACCACGTGTTGGGGTTGTTCCCATTCAGCATATTGTTTATCCAGACCGTCTTTCAGCGCTTGCGCGGCTTGCTCTTGGGTCGAACCCATTAAAAACTTTCCGGCAGGGATGTTCGCCATTTGCGGCTCGAAGACCAAACGCGCGGCTTCCACTTCGGTTACGGTTTGCGGCGCTTCGGCGCGGGCGGTCAGCGTGAAATAAAATCTCAGTTCATCGGGCGGCAGACCGATGAAGTTTGCTTCCTTCATTTCCGGCTTGTGAAAAGTGAGGATGCGTTTTACCGCCGCCGCGCCCCTGCGCGAAAGGAAAGGCACAAGCGCGGGAGGCGGCTCGTTGCGCGTTGCATTTTTCTCTACAACGCCGTCTGCCTTTTCCATTTTTCTTTCCTGCGAAGTTTCAGCGCGGTAATATTCTTCCAGTTCGCGCAAGTAACGCGGCTCGTCTTTCAAGAGCAGGTTATACAAGTCGGGATACGTAGTTTGAATCGCCACGACCTTTGCCAAACGGATCGGTTTGACCCTGCCTTGCAGTTTGTTTTCACGCCGCTCTGCCAGTTTCCACAACATCAAAAACGAATTCACCGTGCGTTTGATCTGGCGCGGGTTTTCGCCCAAGCCCGCCGCAAACACTTTAGGACATTCTTCATGGGGCCAGTCGGCGCTCAATCCATGCACAAAATCGCCCATGTCGGTTGGTTCAACAGGCGGAATTTGGAACGGCAGTTGAATAGATGTGTGGTGTAATAATAAAGAAGACGCGAAGTGACCCAAGACAGCAGAGTTTACGCAGGGCAGTATGTCTTCAAAGGGCGTAATAAGATGCGGCGATTAACCAAGCCGCAGACAATGCGAAAAATGGCAGAATGCTTAGGCAGTTGATGCCGAAATTTTTGAGCGAGAATCTGAAACTTGTTCAATTGAGCCATGGTGTGCTCAACCACAATTCGATAGGAGGCGAGAAATTTATTGTAGGCAATTTGCTCTTCAGTTAATGGATGATTGCGTCTGGCTTTAAAAGGTAAATACAGTTTTTTATGGGGATGGTCATTTGCAACCCCATCGTAACCTTTATCAAGCATGGCAGCTTCACCCTCGTCAAGTTCGGAAAGCAAATCTGTTTGACGTAATAAAGTCAAATCATGCGTTGAACCGGGAACACTTTGAGAAATGTGTTCAACCAAACCACTCGGCGAAATGGCGACCTGATTTTTAATCGTATGCGTTTTTTTCTTGCCTGAATAATACGGCTTTTGAAGATTCTGCGTATTGCCATCTTTATCTTTCTTGTTTTTAGGACGTTCCACGCGCTGCTCTTTTCCATCAATCACTAAACGCACATCTGGAAAAGCAGTCATGATTTCTGCTACTGAGGATAGTTTTTGGCGGTTTGCTTTTGGAAGTTCAAAGTTGAAACTACTCATCTGCGCGAGGGTATCTAAAATTAATTTCAAATTGTCTTCGATATTGGTCTTGTTTAAATCATAAAAGAAGCCCAGCAATTCATAAGTAGTATACGCTTTCAACCAAAATAGTGTCATCAGTAATCGATCTCGCAAAGCATATTTGTGTTGACGACCACCGCCCAAACGACGCTGCCGTTTTTTCTTGCCGTCACGTGTTTGGATCAATGATCCAAGTCGTTCAATGTGCGCTGTTTCAAATTCAGCATAGAATTCCCCGAATTCCGCTAGCGACATTCCTATCAGACTTTTTGCAACTTGCGCCTTTTTTGCTATTTTTTCGTATGTTATC
>VFKN01000191.1 GCA_009885525.1 Anaerolineaceae bacterium
AACTGCCGCTTGATCAACATGCCCCCCCCATGCTGACAGGCGGCAGACCTTTTAACAATGATGAAATTTTATTTTATAGAAGCAAATGCACAGGACGAACATCTTTTTGGTGTTTGTCTTTTTTGTTTGAAACACCAAAGGTGGTCTTTAATTTTTCCGGGAATTAATCTTAACTGGAAAAACTTGTGGTATAAAAATTTCAGGGGCATAAATGTTTACTTTGCGAAGAGGGGAAACATGTTTGTATAGCATGAAAAGAGAATAATTGTAAGTAAGACCATAGTAGCGATTGCGTGGCGAATGTGTACATTTGGCAGGAGTTGCGAATTTATGATGACGAATTTACTTTATCACCTTGATTTCCTTTACGGTAAAAACCAATCTTTGCCGATTCTTGTCCATGCTGAAAATCTTATCGCGGATTATCGCAGGCGTATTCCCGTGCGCAATGACGGGATGACTAAACGTAACTCCATCCTCATCACATACGGCGATCAAGTTCAATTACCAGGCGAAAAACCTTTACAGACTTTAAGTAATTTCTGTAAACAATATTTGACCAATATCATCAGCGGGATTCACATCCTGCCGTTCTATCCGTGGACATCGGATGACGGTTTTTCGGTTGTGGATTATCGCAAAGTGGATTTGAATTTGGGGAATTGGGAAGATATTTCATCCATGCAAAACCACTTCGGTTTGATGTTCGACGGCGTGATCAATCACATCTCTTCGCAAAGTGAATGGTTCAAGGGATTTTTACGCGACGATCCGCGTTACCGCGATTACTTTATTACAGTGGATGATTCTCCCGATCTTTCGCAGGTGGTACGTCCGCGCACGCTGCCGTTGTTAACCGCGTTCAATACACCCTCAGGCGAAAAGCGCGTGTGGACAACATTCAGCGATGACCAGATCGATTTGAATTTCAAAAACCCCGAAGTGCTGCTTGAAATTTTAGATATATTGCTCATGTATGTTGAACGCGGCGCGGACTTTATCCGCCTCGACGCGATTGCGTATTTGTGGAAGGAGATCGGCACAACCTGCATTCATCTTTCGCAAACACATCATGTGATCCAATTCTTGCGCGCGGCGTTGAACGAAGTTGCTCCGCATGTAAATCTCATCACCGAAACGAATGTGCCGCACGCGGATAACATCTCCTATTTTGGCGATGGAACGAATGAAGCGCAGCTCGTTTACAATTTTGCCCTGCCGCCGCTGACCTTGCACGCCTTCCACACAGGCAACGCGCGCACGTTATCCAATTGGGCAAAGACGTTGACTCTGCCATCCGATAAAACAACTTTTTTTAATTTCCTCGCTTCGCATGATGGCATTGGCGTAAACCCTGCGCGCGGAATTTTATCGAATGAAGAAATCGAGATGTTAGTCAACAAAACACTTGAACACGGCGGCTTGATTTCCTACAAACAAAATTCGGACAGTTCGCAAAGTCCGTACGAGATGAATATCAATTACTTTGACGCGCTCTCAAATCCAAAGGGGAATGAAGATTTGGGTTTGCAGATCAATCGTTTCGTTGCGGCACAGGCGATCATGCTTTCACTCCTCGGCATGCCAGGAATTTACTTCCACAGTCTGTTCGGTTCGCGCGGATGGTTTGAAGGCGTGCAGCAAACGAGTCGCAACCGCACGATCAACCGTGAGAAGTGTAATTTTGAGACGTTGCAAAATGAACTCGCGGATGGAAATTCTTTGCGCTCAAAAGTTTTTACGCGCTATCGTCAATTGCTTTTGGCGCGGAATAGCACACCCGCATTTCATCCGCATGGGACGCAAAATGTTTTGGATTTTCATCCATCCGTCTTTGCAGTTGAACGGATATCACCCGATGGTCAATCACGCGTTTTGTGTTTGCAGAATGTCAGCGCGCAGCAAATAACTATCACGACAAATTACGCATCTGCAACAAATCTTTTCACCGGTCAATCTTTGCAAATTTCAAAGATCACGCTCGAACCATATCAAATCTTATGGGTAAACCTATGACAACTGCTTCTCACAACATCGGCTTTATTTCAACCCGTTTTGCAGGCACGGATGGCGTTTCGCTTGAAACGCAAAAATGGGCAACCATATTCGAGCGGCTCGGCCATCAATGCTTTTATTTCGCAGGTGAATGTGACCGCCCGGCTGCTATATCGCAGATTGTGCCTGAGGCGTTTTATCGTCATCCCGAAATAGATAAAATAAATCAGCAGGCATATTCGGGCAGTTGGACAGTCACAAAGGAAGCGCGCTCCGCTCACCCGGAAATGGCTGATCTGCACAAGGATTTTTTCTCCATCTATGTACGTCCGCCGCAAATGACGCGGCGCGTCAATGAATTGAAGGAATATATCAAGGACGAATTGTATAAATTCGCGCGGCGATTTAATCTGGAAATTCTTATCACCGAGAACGCTCTGACAATTCCGCTCAACCTGCCGCTTGGACTCGCGTTGACGGAATTCATCGCCGAGACCGGGTATCCAACCATCGCGCATCATCACGATTTTCACTGGGAGCGTCAGCGCTTTCAGGTCAACTGCGTGGGAGATTATCTCGCGGCGGCGTTTCCTCCAAGTTTGCCATCCATTCGACACGTGGTAATCAACTCGCTGCAAGCGCAGCAAATTGCTTCGCGTTACGGTTTATCTGCGCGTGTAATTCCCAATGTGATGGATTTTGACTCGCCGCCACCCGAACCTGATGCCTATACTCAATCTATCCGCAAAGATTTCGGAATTGAAGACGGCGAATATTTTTTCCTGCAACCCACGCGCGTTATTCAGCGCAAAGGCATCGAACATGCGATTGAGCTCATGCGCCGACTCGATCTGCCCGCAAAATTAATCATTTCGCACGCATCAGGCGACGAAGGTTCGGATTACGAACAGCGCATACGCGAATATGCCCACCTGCTGAATGTGACCGTCCGCTTTGAAGCAGATCAAGTGCAGGATGAACGCGGCACGACAAATGATGACAAAAAGATTTACACACTCGGCGATGTGTATCCGCACGCCGATCTTGTCACGTATCCATCCAGCATCGAAGGATTTGGTAATGCGTTCCTGGAAGCCGTATATTATCGCCGACCGATTTTGGTTAACAATTATTCCATCTATGAAGTGGATATCAAACCCAAAGGATTTCGCGCGGTCTGGTTCGATGGCTTCATTAGCAGCGACACGTTGAAAAAAGTCCGCGAAATTTTATTGAATCCCGCAGAATCACAGGCATGGGCAGAGGAGAATTATCAACTTGCAAAACGGCATTTCTCTTTCACGGTTTTGGAGCGCCGCCTGCAATCCATCCTCGCGGATTGTTTGGGGCAGCAAGTATGAACATCGCCATTCTTCATTACTCGGTGCCGCCCATCGTTGGCGGCGTGGAAAGTGTCATCGCGCACCATGCGCGCTTGATGTCTGCGAATGGACATTCTGCGAAGTTGATCGCAGCGCGCGGCGAGTCGTTGAATGAAAGAATCCCATTGATCACCATCCCACTCGCCGATTCGCGCCATGAACGCGTGACGCAAATGAAAGACCAATTGGATCGCGGCGAAGTCACAAAGGATTTTGAGTCGCTGCGTGATGAACTCGCCGGACAATTGCAAACTACTTTATCTAATGTGGATGTTTTGATTGCACATAATGTTTGTTCGTTAAATAAAAACCTTGGGTTGACTGCCGCACTTTATCAACTGCATACAGATAAAAAACTCCCGCGATTAATTCTCTGGCATCACGATCTTGCGTGGACTACTCCGCGTTATCAATCCGAAATGCACGCCGGCTATCCCTGGGATTTGTTGCGTACCGATTGGGGCGCTACTACGCATGTTGTTGTTTCAGAATTGCGCCGCGTAGAACTGGCGCGTTTAATGGGTCTTCCGCCTACTTTCATTCATGTCATTCCCAACGGCGTGGACACAACGCGCTTTTATAAACTTGAATCACAAACCCAGGCATTGCTTGAAAAAACGCGCTTGCTTGAATCTGCACCCATTTTGCTTTTACCCGTCCGCGTGACGCCGCGCAAGAATATCGAACTGGCGTTAAATATATTGATTGATCTGCGAAAACAATTTCCAAATGCCGCGCTCGTGGTGACGGGTCCGCTGGGTCCGCACAATGCCAACAACATCAAATATTTTGAGGCGTTGAAGAATTTGCGCACACAATTAGATTTACAAGATTCGGTTCACTTCCTCGCCGAGCTGGTTGACTCCTTTTTGCCCGATGAAGTCATCGCGGATTTTTATCGCATTGCAGACGCGCTGATTTTCCCCAGCCGCGAAGAAGGCTTCGGCATCCCGCTGATCGAAGCCGCGTTCAGTCATCTGCCCGCCTTCTGCGCGGATATTCCGCCCCTGCGCGAGTTGGGATTAAGCGACGTAACTTTTTTCTCACCTGATGAAGACCCCGCGAAGATCGCGAACATGATCGCCGAATATTTTCAATCCTCATCCGTTGTGAGGTTATCCATGCGCGCGCGTTTGTCGTTCCGCTGGGAATCAATCTATCGCCACTACATCGCGCCTTTGCTGGGGAAAGGATAAACCCATGCGAAAACATTCTAAATTTATCCCTATTCACACCGTCATCATTCCTTTTGTTCACGAGGGACCGGGGCTTCATGCGCTTGAAGCCGCGCTTCACATGGACGCGGAAATTTTTCTCGTGGGCGTGGTGGTTGTGCCGCCCGATCAATCGTTGAGTGTGGGCGCAATTGCCGCGCGCGCTTTGCGTAAACAATTACGCCATTACGGAAAGGATGAACGCATTACAAGCAAATCGCAGATCATCGTTTCCTATCAGCCGTGGAATGAACTCTCAAATCTTTTGCAAAAAGAAAAGCCCGACCTGCTCTGCCTGGAATGGGATTCCCATTTCACTGCGCTGGGAGTAACGCCGCATGACGCGCTGACCCGCCCACCCTGTGATGTGGCTTTGGTACGCGGAAAAATTCCCAGCAAACCCCAAAATATTCTCGTTCCGGTAAGAGGCGGCCCACACGCAGAACTGGCGTTGCGTGTCGGTTTGGGATTACATCCAAAAGGAGTCGCTGCACTTCATCTTCGCAAAACAGACGACCCTGAAGCGGGAAGCGATGCGCCGTTCAAAGGCTTGGATCGCGTATTGAAGCAAATGCCCGATGTGCAAACACAATTTGTGGTTACTGACGATGCCGTGCAATTGATCTTGAAAGAGTCTGAAAATGCGGATGTGGTCATCATTGGCACAACATCGCAGCCCGTCACAAGCTCCGCTTCGCTGGGGCCGTTTGCAGATCAGATCCTGCGCGAATCAAAATGCGCGGTGATCGCCGTCAAAAGCGGACGTCCGCTGCCGCATACCAGCTACGATGAAAGCGCGGGCGTACAAGCCATTTCCATTTTGGTGGATAAATGGTTTGCAGAAAATACTTTTCACGCGGATGAGTTCAAACAATTGAATGAACTTGTCAAGTTGAAACAGAAACAGGGACTAACCATCAGCCTTGCCCTGCCCGCGCTGGATGAAGAAGAGACGGTGGGAAAATTAATCAAGATGATGAAAACTGAGTTGATGGAAAAAATCCCGTTATTGGATGAGATCGTTTTGATCGATTCCAACTCGACGGATCGCACACGCGAGATCGCGGAAAAAGAAGGCGTGCCGGTTTACATCCACCAGAATTTGATCGAGCGGCTGGGCGCGCGGCGCGGAAAAGGCGAAGCGTTGTGGAAGAGTCTGCTCGTGACGCGCGGAGATATTATCGTCTGGATTGATACAGATATTATGAACATCCATCCGCGTTTTGTGTATGGGATTCTTGGTCCGCTGCTCTTAAATCCGCAGGTACAATTTGTGAAAGGTTTTTATCGCAGACCTTTGAAGGTTGGCGAAAAAATGCAAGCAGGCGGCGGCGGGCGCGTCACCGAATTAACCGCGCGTCCATTATTGAATTTGTTTTACCCCGAACTTTCGGGCGTGGTGCAACCGCTTTCAGGTGAATATGCGGGCAGGCGCGGCGCGTTGGAACAAGCCGTTTTCTTCTCAGGCTACGGCGTCGAGACGGGGTTGCTGATCGATATTTACGAGCGCTATGGGCTGAATGCCATCGCGCAGGTTGATCTGCTCGAACGCATCCATCACAACCAGCATTTGGAAGCGTTGAGCAAAATGTCGTTTGCAATCATTCAAACGGTTTTCCGCAAATTGGAGAGCCGTTTTGGGCGTGCGGTGCTTGAGGATGTGAACAAGTCTATGAAGTTGATCAAGCACAGCTCAAAGGGATATTTTCTGGAGGTCGAAGAGATTGCCGAACGCGCCCGCCCGCCGATGATCGAATTGCCGGAATATCTGGAAAGAAAAAAATGACAGTCACTTACACCCTCCGAAAGGTTTATTGGTTAGCATGACCACCGAAAACATTATCTTCATCGAAGAAGTAATCGTCGTCCTGCTCCTGATCGCGTCGGGGGTTGCAGTTGCTGCGCGCCGATTCCGCGTGCCGTATACGGTGGGGTTGGTCATCATCGGGTTGTTTATCACGTTATTGAATCCGCGGCAGATGGAATTCACGCCGCAGATCATCATGCTGCTGCTCGTGCCGCCGCTGGTGTTTGAAGCCGCGTTCCATATCCGCTTTGATGATCTGCGTCACGATTTCTGGCTGATTATGCTGCTGGCTGTGCCGGGCGTTATATTGACCACGCTGCTCGTCGGCTGGCTGGTCTCATGGGGAACGGGACTCGCGCTGGAAGCCGCGCTGGTCTTCGGCGCGTTGATCGCCGCCACCGATCCCGTGGCGGTGGTAGCTTTGTTTCGTACACTGGGCGCACCGCGCCGCTTGCAGGTCTTGCTTGAATCCGAAAGCCTCCTGAACGATGGAACCGCCATTGTGATGTTCGGACTCATGCTCACCTCCGCGCTGCATGGCGGGTTTGATCTGCGCCAGAGCATTTCGCAATTCATCACGGTTGCGGGCGGCGGCGTAGTAGCGGGTCTGATCTTCGGCTTGAGCATTTCACAATTCATCAAACGGATTGACGATCCGCTGGTCGAGACCGCGCTGACCACGGTGCTGGCTTTCGGCTCCTATGTGCTCGCAGAAAATTTTCACGTCAGCGGCGTACTGGCGGTGGTGACGGCGGGTATCATCAGCGGAAACACAAGCCGCGAAACCATGTCTGCATCCACGCGGATTGTGGTGCATAATTTTTGGGAATACGCGGCTTTTGTCGCCAACTCATTTATCTTTTTGCTAATCGGTCTTGCGATTGACCTCAATCTTCTATTTGAAAATTGGCGGGCGATTGCGTGGGCAATTCTTGCCGCGTTATTAGCGCGCGTTGTCAGCACGTATGGATTTTCCATTTTCGGGCGCGAGATTCCTCCAAAGTGGAAACACGTTCTTTTCTGGGGCGGATTGCGCGGAGCGATCACACTGGCGCTGGCGTTGAGTCTCCCGCAGGAAGGCATCTTCATCGCCGAGCGCGGACGCTTACTCGCAATGGCTTTTGGCGTGGTGCTTTTTACTTTATTGGTGCAGGGCTTTTCAATGGATTGGCTGGTGAAACGGCTCAAGTTGGTTATCCGCTCGGCAGTGCAGGATGAATACGAAAATCGTCATGCGCGCTACGTAGCCGCGCGCGCCGGCTATGACTATCTCCGCAGACTCAACCAGGAGGGAATGGTCTCTGAACATACGTGGCAGAAGTTATCACCTTTGATGAAAAAGCAAAATGATTCTTTAATGGATGAAGTCAGGCAGGTGATGACCTCCGACCCCGATGTGGAAGCAGAGGAGTTGGATACCGCCTACCGCGAAGCCTTGCGTGCGCAGCGCACCGCGTTGACCGGTCTGCTGCGCGATGGTGTCATCACCGACGAAACGTATTCAAACCTCGTCGGTGAAGTGGATGAATCTTTGATGGATGAAAATCCATCCGCGCGATTGATTGAATAAAGGTAGAATCTTTAGCGAAGTTCTGATAATATCGAAGGAAGAAAATATTCCAACGCAGCAATCAGATTGGAGTTAAGCAGGAATCATTTTCATCCAAAACAAAAGGAGCACGAATATGGATAGTCCCATCCACTTATTGTTGATCGCAGTGATACAGGATCAAGACCTCGACGCGGTAACCGAGTCTTTGCAGCACGTCGGCGCGTCAATGACTTATCTATCCAGCGCAGGCGGATTTTTAGGGAGGCGCAACGCCACACTGCTCATTGGCTTGCCTGTCGAAAAAGAAGAAGATGCGTTGATCGCATTGCACGATGCCTGCCGCCAGCGCATCGAATACATGACGCTTCCATTGGAAGGCTCGCCGATGTCCATGCCCGCACCCGTGCCTGTCACGGTGGGCGGCGCGACCGTCTTTGCTTTGCCTGTGGAAAGATTCGAACAAATATAAAATCATTTCGTCATTGCGAGGGCGTTCTTGTTTTTGCCCGAAGCAATCCCCACAACGATAGGGGATTGCTTCGCCGCAAAGTACGCGGCTCGCAATGACGACAATTGAGTTAGAGGAAAACAGAAAATGAAAATGATCATCATCATAGTAAAAGATAACGATGCCGATACGCTTACGCAATCCTTCACCGCCGAGAATTTCCGCGTAACGCGCGTTGCATCCACGGGTGGTTTTATGCGCAGCGGCGTGGTTACCATGCTGCTCGGCGTGGAAGACGATCAAGTGGATGCCGCCATTCAAGTCGCGCGTAAATCACTTCCCTCAAAGGGTGACGAAAAACGCGCCACGCTTTTCGTTGTTCCTGTCCAACACTTCGAACAGGTGTAAAACGATATTTATGTCGTTAACACAATGCCTGGCGGCATAAATACCGCGTTACATACTCCGAGATATTTTCTCGGAGTTATTTTTTTTTCGGGTGATATAATTTCGCAAGACCTCATCTAATGGAGAAATAACATGGCACAAAAAATAAAATTCGGCACAGACGGCTGGCGCGGAGTTATAGCGGAAGATTACACCTTCGATAACGTGCGTCGCTGCGCACAGGGATTTGCCGCGTACATGCTTTCCATCGGCAAGCAGGGACAGTGGATCATTGTCGGGCATGACAAGCGTTTCAGCAGCGAATACTTCGCAGCCGCAGTTGCGGAAGTGCTGGCGGGCAACGGCTTGAAAGTTTATTTGACCGATGGCGCGACTCCCACACCCGTCATCGCTTACGCGGTGGTGGATAAAAAAGCCGCGGGCGCGGTCAATATCACCGCCTCGCATAATCCGCCCACGGATAATGGATTCAAAGTCCGCAATGAGACCGGCGGCGCGATTGACCCCGAAGGGCTGCTGCAAATCGAAGCGAGCATTCCTGATTCGATTGATGATGTAAAACGCAAATCATACGCCGAGGCAAGCGCCGCTGGCGAGATCATCAAATTCGATGCGGCGACTCCTTATATTGAGCATCTCACTCGCGACGGCTTGATCGACTTGCAGCCGATCAAGGACGCGGGATTAACCGTCATGGTGGATACGATGTGGGGCAACGGCGCGGGCTGGTTTCCGCGTTTGCTCGCGGGCGGAAAAACGCGCGTGATCGAAATTCACAACGAGCGCAACCCATCCTTCCCTGAGATGAAACGCCCCGAACCGATTCAACCCAATATTGATGTGGGCTTGAAAGCGACCGTGGATAACAAAGCCGACGTGCTGCTCATCACCGACGGCGACGCGGATCGCTGTGGTATTGGCGACGAGAACGGTAAATTTATCAATCAACTGCGCGTGTTTGGCTTGCTCGCGTATTACATGCTGGACGTGCGCGGCGAACGCGGCGATATTGTCAAAACACTTTCGACAACAAACATGTTAAATAAACTTGGCGAGATTTACGGCGTGCCTGTTCACGAAACGGGTGTGGGATTTAAATTCGTCGCGCCGAAAATGACCGAGACCAATGCGCTCATCGGCGGCGAAGAATCGGGCGGCTATGCCTTCCGCGGAAACGTCCCCGAACGCGATGGAATTCTCGCGGGCTTGTACATGCTCGACTTCATGGTCAAGACCGGCAAGAAACCAACCGAGTTGCTCAAGGATTTATTTGAGAAAGTCGGCGGCGAGTATTTCTACGACCGCGTGGATAGCCCCTTCAGCGGCGATCCTGAAGCGCGCAAACAGATTATCCGCGATAACAATCCCAAGACTCTCGGCGGTTTGAAAGTGACCGAACTCGTCACCGTGGATGGCTTCCAATTCAAAATGGAAGACGGTGGCTGGATGTTGATCCGCTTTAGCGGCACAGAACCCATTCTCCGCGTGTATTGTGAGACGCGGCATGGCGATAAAGTTCAAGCCATTTTGCAGGACGGCTTGAAGGTTGCAGGAATTAAGTAAATAATCGTTTACAAGTTGGCACGTTGAAACGTTTTGACGTTTCAACGTGCCAACTTTTTAATTTGCAAACATGCCAATGGTTGGATTATTAATCGCAATAATTCTCTGCGAGCCAAACGTATTGGATCATGGTAAAAAGCTACTTTGAGGTCATCGTTGCATCAAGAGAGAATGTTACCGAGAAATTTTCCAAAGTTTGGCGGTTTTTAGGTCAATCTGGCGGCGAAGTTCGGCCGGATTAAGAGTGACATAAATATGGGTCAGCCGTGACTGGGCGGCGAAGGATCCCATGCTGCAAGGCGTGAAGGCGGTCATCGCGGAATCGTTCGAACGCATTCACCGCTCCAACCTCGTTGGCATGGGCGTGTTGCCCCTGCGCTTCACCGACGGCAAGAACGCCGAGTCGCTGGGCTTGGATGGCAGTGAAGAATTCACCATCGAAGGTCTGAACGATGACATCAAGCCGCAAAGCGAGATCACCGTGAAAGCGAAGAAGACAAGTGGCGAAGTGGTTGAATTCAAGGCTACTGTGTTGTTGAACACGGATGTTGAGGTGAATTATTATCGCAATGGCGGTATTC
>VFKN01000041.1 GCA_009885525.1 Anaerolineaceae bacterium
GAATACCGCCATTGCGATAATAATTCACCTCAACATCCGTGTTCAACAACACAGTAGCCTTGAATTCAACCACTTCGCCACTTGTCTTCTTCGCTTTCACGGTGATCTCACTTTGCGGTTTGATGTCATCATTCAAGCCTTCGATGGTGAATTCTTCACTGCCATCCAAGCCCAGCGACTCGGCGTTCTTGCCATCGGTGAAGCGTAGCGGGAGCACGCCCATGCCGACGAGGTTGGAGCGGTGAATGCGTTCGAACGATTCCGCGATGACCGCTTTCACACCTTGCAGCATGGGACCCTTCGCCGCCCAGTCACGGCTGGAGCCGGTGCCGTATTCCTTGCCAGCCAGCACAATTGTGGCAACGCCGGCTTCTTTGTATTTCATCGCCGCGTCAAAGATGGACATCTCCGCGCCGTCATACTTCGTCCAGTTGCCTTCCTTGGGTGCGACCATCACATTCTTCAAGCGGATATTTGCGAACGTTCCGCGCGCCATGACGAGATCATTTCCGCGGCGTGTGCCGTATTGATTGAAATCCTTGGGCTGAACGCCGCGCTCTTGCAGAAATTTCCCGGCAGGAGAATCAGCGGCGATGTTACCGGCGGGAGAAATATGATCGGTGGTGATCGAATCACCGAAGATGCCGAGCACGTGCGCATTTTTAATTTCTTGAATGGAAGGAATATCCAGCGTTAAAGATTGGAAATACGGCGGATGATGAATATAAGTCGATTCTTCACTCCACTCGAAGAGATCGCCTTCCTTGATCTTGATCTCCTTCCACATATCGGAACCGGAGAACACGTCCGCGTATTTTTCTTTGTACATCTCGGCTTTGACATTCGTCTCGATGGATTCGCGAATCTCTTCCTGAGTAGGCCACAAGTCTTTAAGATAAACATCCGCGCCATCGGAGCCAGTGCCAAGCGGTTCGTTGTTCAAGTCAATATCAACTGTGCCGGCGAGCGCGTAAGCCACGACCAACGGAGGCGAAGCAAGATAGTTCGCTTTGACCAGCGGATGCACGCGCCCTTCAAAATTGCGATTACCCGAGATGACCGCTGCGGCAACCAAATCACCACTCGTAACAGCCTTGGCAACTTCACCGGGCAGCGGACCTGAATTCCCGATACAAGTTGTGCAGCCATAAGCGATGACGTTGAATCCCAGTTGAGAAAGCGGCTCGATCAAACCGGCGTTCTTAAGATATTCGGTCACAACCAGCGAGCCGGGCGCAAGCGATGTTTTGACATACGGCTTGACGTTGAGACCTTTTTCAACGGCTTTCTTTGCGACAAGTCCCGCCGCGATCATTACCGATGGATTGGATGTGTTCGTGCAAGATGTGATGGCGGCGATCACAATGGCGCCATGTTTCATTTTCTGCGAGCCGCCATTCGTGCCGAAGGTTGCTTCGCGATTCAACGCATCACCGGAAAGTTCGTAGCCGCGATCCTTTACGGGAGCGGTCAACGCTTTCTGGAATGTGTCTTTCATGTCCGTAAGCGCGACACGATCCTGTGGGCGTTTGGGTCCGGCTAAAGACGGCACAACGGATGTGAGATCTAATTCGAGGGTGTCGGTAAATTCAGGGTCGGGAGAATTCGCATCGCGGAAGAGTCCTTGCGCGCGCGCATAAGATTCGGTGCGGGCAATCACTTCGTCAGGGCGACCCGTTAGGCGCATGTAGCGCAGCGTCTCTTCATCCACTGGGAAGTAACCCATGGTCGCGCCATATTCGGGAGCCATATTCGCAATGGTGGCGCGGTCGGTCAAAGTCATGTTGCTGAGACCTTCGCCATAGAACTCGACGAATTTATCAACAACGCCTTTTTTGCGCAGCATTTGCGTAACGGTGAGCACGAGGTCGGTGGCGGTGACGCCTTCGTTGAGTTTGCCAGAAAGTTTGAAGCCAATCACATCAGGCAAAAGCATATCCATCGGCTGACCGAGCATGACGGCTTCGGCTTCGATGCCGCCCACGCCCCAACCCACAACGCCAAGACCGTTGATCATGGTGGTGTGCGAGTCAGTGCCAACGACGGTATCGGGGAAGGCAAGCACATCATTGCCGTCAATTTTTATCATGACGACATCGGCGAGATTTTCGAGGTTGACCTGATGAACGATACCGGTCATCGGCGGTACAACGCGGAAATTGCTGAATGCTTTTTGTCCCCATTTCAAAAATTCATAACGTTCGCGGTTGCGTTGAAATTCAATTTCGGTGTTGCGGTTGAGCGAATCAGCGCTGGCGAAAAAATCAACTTGAACGGAGTGATCGATGACAAGGTCAACGGGCACAAGCGGATTGATCTTCTTCGGGTCGCCGCCCAAACGCGCCACCGCGGAGCGCATCGAGGCGAGGTCAACGACAGCGGGTACGCCCGTGAAATCCTGCATGATGACGCGCCCGGGCAGAAACGGGATGCCGGGACGCGCGCCTTTGGGAGTCCACGCGGCGATGTTCTTCACATCCGCCTGTGTGATCTCGTTATCATTGCATTGACGCAGCGCGGCTTCGAGCACGACACGAATTGAATAAGGCAACTTGCTGAGTTTGGTTAACCCAGCCTGCTCAAGCGCATCGAGACGAAAAATGACGTATTGTTTATCACCCACTTTTAATACGTCGCGGGACTTAAATAGATCTTGCATAGGATACTCCTTTGGTATGATTTCCCTCGTAAGTCCCTCTCCCTTTGGGAGAGGTTAGGTGAGGGTAGCACACCACAACTTTGAAGAACTCAAAGGAGCGCCTTTGATATCCTTGTTTCTATGTGGTGGGGTTTACGATTTGGCTAGTGTTATTAACTCACTTTACGCAGTTTTGACTTTTTATGTCACCCTGAGCGATAGCGAAGGGTCTCTAAAATAATCATAGAGGTTCTTCGCTACGCTCAGAACGACATTGCGTCAGGTGTGTTATTAAAAAAGAAAGGGCAGGGATAAATCCTGCCCCTGCATTTTTTACTTACAGATCGATCTCGCTCTTGAGCAGCGCAACCAATTTTTCTTTTTCGTCATTCGGCAGGAAAGACGCCTGCGCCGCATTTAAGACGGTTTGCTTTAATGTGCTGATCGGCATTTTCAAATCTTCACACGCATGTTGATATTCATGCGATAAAGTAATGCGCGAAACACTCGGGTCATCGGTGTTCACTGTCACATTCAAACCAGCCGCAGCCATGCGCGTCAACGGATGTTCCGGCAGTGACTTGACTACACCAGATTGATAATTACTGGTGACGCATACCTCGAAAGTTGTGTTGCGTTCCTTTGCAAGCGCGACAATGCTTTCATCTTCCAGAACGCGCACACCGTGACCGATGCGTTCCGCGCCAAGTTTTGTGATCGCCTCGCGGATATTTTCCGCAGGTCCCCACTCGCCCGCGTGGATGGTCACATGCAAGCCCGCCTGCTTTGCTTCTTTGAATAGATCATAGAAAGGTTCGGACTTAAACTCTGCTTCATTGCCAGCCAAATCCATGCCCACCATGCCGTCTTGGATATGCTCGGCTGCCAGCCATGCCACCTGTTCGGCGAGCTCCAGGCTTTCATGACGATTCACGGAAGCGATCAAGCCAACCTTCACATTATATTTTTCCGCGGCAGCCTTCGCGCTCGTGATGACCCAATCCATCACATCATGCAGCGGAAAGCCTTCGGCGCGGCTTAATGCCACCGGCGTAAAACGCAGTTCCATGTAGCGGATATTATCCCTGGCGGCATCTTCGATCGCTTCCTGCGTCACGCGGTTGATCACATCCGGGGATTTATAAAAGAGGCGCAACGTTTTAAATTTATCGAGGAAGTTGGAGAACGTCATCGGGTCTTTGTCCTGCACCTGCACCAACCCGCTTAAGTTGAACATGCTGGCCGGCACTGTCACACCATGCAGACGGGCGACATCCAGCATGGTCGTCAGACGCAAAGACCCTTCGAGGTGACGATGTAATTCCACCTTGGGAAGGGAAAAATATTGATTTAACGGAGTGGTGTCATTACGTAACAATCTGCCTCTAAAAAAACTGTAACGCGAGATTTATCTCGCAAGTCGACATAAATGTCGCGCTACATCTATTAATGACGCTTTCTTTTCTTTTTATTACTATCAGTAACAACAGAAGTTTCACCTGATGCAGCAACATCACTTTCAGTAGTTTCAAGTGACGTTATCTCGACGCGGCGAGGTCTTGCGGCAAATGCGCGGCCGATTACCAACCCGCGCACATCCTCCAGTAATTGCTGGAACATTTCCGATGCTCGTCCTTTATATTGTACCAGCGGGTCACGCTGAGCGTAAGCCTCCAAGCCGATGGAAACGCGTAACGCTTCAACTTTTGTGAGGTATTCCACCCACAACTCGCTGAACGCGCTCAACAATAATTGACGATGCACTTCATTAAGCACATACCTGCCAATTGAATCGACAAGACGCGCGCGGTCTTCTTCGCTCAGGTTTGATACCGCTTCGCCGATTCGATTCTCGCCAAAAGCGATCCGCGCCGCGTCGCCAAAATCCGCGAGCCGTGATGCGTTCATCCGCAAACGCGCTTCTTCGCTTTGTCCCCATGTCGCGCGCAGAACTTCCTCGGCTTCATGGAGATGATCCATCACGTCATCGTTGATATCCTGCGCTTCTTTTCCATCCAGCAATTGCGCCGCAAGGAAGACATACGCAAAACGCGAATAGTTCTGCTTGACCTGCTTGTGTGTTCTCTGATCGAACATGGCGCGTGTGCCTTGCGAGAGCGTCAGCAACAAACGAAGTTTACCCGCATCATCGTTTACATTTTCACGTTGCAACAAAACGTCAATGTCACGCGCGACCTGATTATTCAGGCGTTCGCGCCTGCGAGCCAGACCATCGCGCGCAGATTGCAGAAGGATACCCTCTAGTTGATCCAAATCCGCGGGCAGCGGACTCTGCAAGGACAACTGCTCGCCCATGCGGTTCTGGATCGCTCCGATGAGGCGTGTGGCATTAAGCATGGTCAATTGCTGCGTGACCATATCCTGAATATCTTCCTTCACGGACTCGGGATCATCACCGAGGTTGCGCATCATTTCGTTGTTAAGTTTCAACTGCAAATGCACAAGCGCGTTGATCTCTTCCAGCATTTTCTGCGGACGCGGTTTTTCTTCGAAGTCGCGTAAGCCTTCAAAGTATGCATCGAGATTGTCATCGCGTTCGGCGGTTTGTGTATCGAGTGTTTCGCGTGTTTTTTCGATCAAAGATTCGATTGCGCGCAGCATATGAAATTCTTCGACTTCAATGGCGCGCGAGATAAGATTTAAGGTTGAAGGTTTAATAGCCTGCCCTGAGCCTGCCGAAGGGTCGGAGGTTATTTGATCAAGAATTAATTTGAACCCATAAGAGGGATATAACCCATTCAACGAATCAAACGGCGGTTGAACCTGATCGAGCCAGGCGATCAATTTCCATGGGCCTTCTTCGTCGGCGAGTCCCATCTCCACGCGTTTGGTCACTTCATTTTGGAGCATATCCGCGACATCTTCGCTTAAATCCTCTTTGACGAAGATACGGTCACGCTGCGAATAAATTTGTGTGCGCTGTTGATTGAGCACATCATCATAATCAAGCAAATGCTTGCGGACATCAAAGTTCGCGCCTTCGACGCGGGTCTGCGAACTTTCGATGATATTGCTGACAAGACGCACTTCGAGCGGAAGTGAATCGTCCACGCTGAGGCGCTGCATTAGGTTGCTGACTTGATCGCCACCGAACATGCGCATCAGGTCATCTTCGAGAGACAGATAAAATCGGGATGAACCGGGATCACCCTGGCGGGCAGCACGTCCGCGCAATTGGTTGTCGATGCGGCGCGCTTCGTGGCGTTCCGATCCGACCACATGCAATCCGCCCAGTTCTTTTACGCTTTCCATATCCTCAAAATATTGCAGGAAGAGTTTTACTTCGCCTTCATAAATACCGTATTGCGAAAGGTCAACTTTTAACAAAGCCTGACGACGCTCTTCGAGAGTCATATCAAATGGATCTTTGTAACCGGCCTTGCCCAACACGCGATTTGCCGCGGCAATAACTTCCTCGGCAACTTCGCCGCCGAGTTTGATATCGACACCGCGGCCCGCCATGTTCGTGGCGATGGTGACCGCGCCAAACGCGCCCGCGCCCGCGATGATCTGCGACTCTTCGGTGTGCTTGCGCGCGTTCAACACTTGATGCGGAACGCCGCCTTGAATGATCGCCTTCAATCGGTCAGCGGATTCTTTCGGCAGTCGCAGCAAGTTAAGCAAAGTTTTTAAATTATTTGGATCTTCGGGATTGATGCTTGCCATCCCATGCGGTGCGATAAATTTACGCATCGCATCAGGCGTGATCTTTTCAATCAAGTCATTAAATTGCGCGAGATCGGGAATCAGACGTCCGTCTTCTTCAATATTTTTTGCAGTCATGTACGCGTCGCGCACAAGCATCACTTGCAGCAAACGACGCACAGGCTCAGACTTAAGTCTGCTTGATAACCGGTCGGATGATTCCACCGAGGTTGTGCCGACCAGCATCGGGCGTCCCAACGTGTGATAGCGGATAATTTCCGTAACCATGGCGCGCAGTTTCGCTTCCACAGTGCGATAGATCACATCGGGATAATCTTTTCTGCGATAAAAAATTTTTGACCCCCCTCCCGTCCCCCCCAGTGGGGGGGAAGCCTCTTTGGTGGTGTAATACGAATACTGATAGCCTTCTTCGTCCTTGCCTTTATGTTCCTCAAGAGTTGCGTTGGCACGCAGCGATTGATATTCAAGGTTTGTAGGGACAGGCGCAACTTCGATTTTATAGATCTTGTTAAATTCTTCGGCTTCGGTCAACGCGGTACCAGTCATACCCGCAAGTTTTTTATACATGCGGAAATAATTTTGCAGGGTGATCGTGGCGTAGGTAACATTTTCCGGTTCAACCTTAACGCCTTCCTTCGCTTCCACGGCTTGATGTAAACCATCGCTCCATCTGCGCCCGGGCATTTGGCGCCCCGTGAATTCATCCACGATAATGACTTTGCCGCCCTGCACAAGATATTCCTTGTTGCGGATAAAGAGAAACTGCGCGCGCAAAGACTGTTCGAGAAAACCGGTCAGACGCGCTTGTTCAGGCGTGAGGTCTTCGGGGCGATCAGGGTCAAGCAGCTGAGTTCCCAAAAGCGCTTCAACGTGGCTGATGCCGACTTCCGTCATCGAGACGTTGCGATCTTTTTCGTTGACTTCATAATCTTCAGACTTCAACTGTTTTACGATATTCGCCATGACCGTGTAATATTCAAGGTCGCCGGAAGACGGGCCTGAAATAATCAACGGTGTACGCGCTTCGTCGATCAAGACGTTATCAACTTCATCGACGATGGCATAATAATGTCCGCGCTGAACACGGTCACTTAATTGCATTGCCATGTTGTCGCGCAGATAATCGAAACCGTATTCAGAATTCGTGCCGTAGGTAATATCCGCATTGTAGGCTTCGACGCGCTCCACCAATCGCAGGTGGCGCTGATCTTCGTGCGGCGACTCGCGTTCAAAATCCACGATGAAGGCTTTCTTGCCATTCTCGGTGGCGGCAGCCATTTGCAACACGCCCACGCTCAAACCGAGCGCGTGATAAATGGGAGCCATCCAACGCGCATCACGCCGCGCCAGATAATCATTGACCGTAATCAAATGAATGCCGCGTCCAGTCAATGCATTGAGATAAACGGGAAGCGTCGCGACCAAAGTCTTGCCTTCACCGGTCTTCATCTCCGCGATCGAACCGCGATGCAGAACCGCACCGCCGATCATCTGCACATCATAGTGGCGCAAGCCAATTGTGCGTTTGGATGCTTCGCGCACAACAGCAAACGCTTCGGGCAGGATCTCATTTAACGCATCCTGTTCAAAACGGCGGAAGTCTATATCATCATCCACATTCACAGTGGATTTGGCAACACGCGCCTTGAATTCAGCGGTCATGGCACGCAAGGCATCATCACTTAACGCCTCAAATCGCGGCTCAAGTGCATTGATCCGCTCGACAAGATCGCCCAATTGCGCGACAGTTTTTTTCGTGGGGTCGCCACTAAATAGTTTTACAAAGCTTTTAAGCATAAGTTCCCTTTCATGGGTGGGGATTATAGCATGGGAGATTGAATGGAAAATTTGAGTTTTGTTAATGTTTTCGGAAATCCCCTGCTAATTTTTTGCAACATTTTTTTGACTTACGACCGCGATGGCTGTATAATGACTATAGTAATAAAACGGTTCGACCGTTTTACCCGCCCCCGACGACAAGGTAGCCACCAGAGGCTGTCTTTCTCGCAAGAGAATAGTCGGGGGTGTTTTATTTATGGGATTTGCCAAAGGTCAACAATGCACGGGGCGATAAGGTGAAAGTATTCGCTATTTACGCCTGTCGCATGAACGCGGATCGCGCCAGCAAGCATATCTGCCAATTGCAAACCGTCTTCATTTTTCGAATCAGCGCCGATGATATTCTTGAACGGGCGAACGCGTTCTTCACGCCTGTGCCGCTCTGTTAATGCCACGCGCAGGTCGCGACAAAAAGCAGGGGTTGCGCCGTCAACAACGAGTATCTTGTTGGAAATATCCGCCTCGTCGGCTCGCATGGTTAACCCGACAATCAATTCAATGGCAATCTCGCGGGGAGACATGTTTTTGAATGACGACCCAAGCCGAGCCTTATCCACTATCACAGCCCGCACTCGAAACGCTGTTTTCAAAACGTCATGGAAGAAACGATCTTTTTGCGAAGGTTTGGACTGATGAAATTTGAACTCGAATTTTGGGGAAACATGCAGCGTATTTCTTAAATCAACCAGGGGTTTGAACGGCGCGCGCTCAGGCAACTGCGCCATCGCCATCACAAAATGACTGCTTGAACTGGCTTGCCCTTCAAGCCCGGCGTCGCCCGATTCGTCAACGAAAAAATATTGCATAAGCTGGGATTATACCGCCAGCCACAAACTACGCCTCCAGTGCGTTGATCCGCTCGACAAGGACGCCCAATTGCGCGACAGTTTTTTTCGTGGGGTCGCCACTAAATACTCCCCTTCGGGGCAAAGCTTTTAAGCATAAGTTCCCTTTCATGGGTGGGGATTATAGCATGGGAGGGAAGATGGAAAATTTGAATCTCGTTAATGTTTTCCCCGTAAATATTTGCCCAAAAAAAGAGAGGGCAAGGCGATTGTATTTGTAGTAAATACTACGGACCAACAATGCGAAGCAATGTCTCAATAATCTCGTCAAACTGAATATCCTTTGCGTAATTATTTTCTCTGGCGTAACGCTCCCACCGCTGCCGCATGATTGAATCCGAGCGCAGTGTGGATAATATGTTTCCTTTGTCCTGCAACGCGGCCAATGATAATCTTTTTTGCGCGGTGGCGCTTAACGCGGCGGCAAAAACTTCCTTATTAATCGCCTGTCGCTGGGTTTTCATAATAATGTGAACGTCGTAAAAATCCCTTAAGCGGGTGTTGAGCGCGCTTCGGCGCAAAATCGTCTCGACTTTTTCAGCCAGAATGGTTTCAAGGTTATACGCCCAAACCTCAATGGCTTTGTTTTCAAAATTCGATTGAAAAGAATAGCGAATTGCGGCAGGAGTGATTACGTCGCCTGTTGCAAGATCAATTTTCAAAGGCGTGGTAATTGATTCGTATCCGGAAATAATCGCTGCCCGATACCCGTCATACTCATCATCATCGCGGATGGGATCAATGTAGCCCAGCGTAAAGGTTATATCGTCGTCCAATTGGATATTGCAAATCTCGGATAAGGCTGCGCGGAGCGTTTTCTCTGAAAGCGGGTAACCTTGCAGTGTTGCGTCCATGTCCATCGTCGTTCTGTTGTCCATCCCAACCAGCGCTAAGCACAAACCTGTCTTTGTATTTCGAAAGCGAAATCCTTTCCAGCAATCGCTCCAGCATAAAGTTCTGCAAAACCGCCTGGGCAGGGACGCGGTTTGCCAATGCCATATTTTTTATTCGCGCCTTCAATCGCATGGATTTGTTCACAAAAGAACCTCTATATATTGCCGAATGAGTTTCTGAACCCGAAACGATTTGGCATACGCGTACAGCAAATTCAGATTCTTGTCCTTTCTCAGCGCATAACGTTTTAGCGCGGCGTTGACGAATTGAACATCCATTTGATTCCTGCTGCGTATCATGTCGCAGATCGTTCTTTCAAGGTCGGTGGTTTTTATCCCGTTATCCTGCGGAGATTTCATCGTCACAACGCCTAGTTGAAACAGGTTTCGATTGACATAGAACACCTTATGTCCGCTTTTGTTTAACGCAGCCGAATGATAGCCGACTGGCACGGAGACCGAATAATACAGCGGCGAGCGGTCTGTTAAATCATGCAAGTAGAGGGCAGTCTCATGAGAGTAGATGGACGATTTATAGGTGACTTGAAATACGCACATCTCATCTTCAATCGAAGACGGCGTTTTATATACTCCCCTTGCTACCCGTTCAATTTCTTTGTTTTTCTCCAGCATGGACAGATATGTGCGGGGAATATTGAATAGAGTCAGATCGGAAGTGAAAAGGATTCCGCGCTGGTCTTTCAGGATGTTTCTGAGTTTATCTAATTGCGATAATTCATTTTTTACAACCATACTCATATTATATACAAAGTGAGTACAGATGTAAAGTCGCAGATGTCAACATATTATCAACTTTCCCCAAACTACGCCTCCAGCGCGTTGATCTGCTCGACAAGATCACCCGATTGCGCGACAGTTTTTTTCGTAGGGCTGCCACTAAATACTCCCCTTCGGGGCAAAGCTTTTAAGCATAAGTTCCCTTTCATGGGAGGGGATTATAGCATGGGAGATAGTGTGGAAAATTTGAGTTTTGTTAATGTTTACAAGGAAATAACAAGCCTCGTCAGTCTGACTTATAAGTGAAATCCGTTTTTCCAGCGTTCAATTTTGAATATATTTCCTTTGTCAGCCAATCAGCAACGACTTTTTTGAACGACTCGTCATTCATGTAGCGAGCAAAGATCGCTTCGTTTTGATCCATTCTCTCCACAAACAACGACTCAAGAAAACGATTGAGTAATAGAGTGAACTTATCTGCTGAATTGACTTTTGCGGCTTGTTGCAGTTCTTCGGAACGGGAAGCGGCTTCTATGATTTGGTCGAAGAAGAGTTGATCGGCTTGATTAAAGTCTGTGCCAAAGCGTTCGTTGACAATATTAATGAGTTGCGAAAGTTTTACTTGTGCGTCTCGAAGGACAGCCGTTCCTACTGCGGTTGGACCATCCAGCGGTTGGGCATAACCATCTTTTAAATCAATCGAGCCTTCGCTAATTTTTTGCAAGCGATAGTATTCGAGCCTGACTTCATTATCAAAATCATATTGACCTTGATTGGAACGGCGCGGAAGTTTTGACGCAAGATGACGTAAGAATACATAGGCTCTTTCCAAATCAGAATCTTGATAAGGAATCACCTGACTGAGAAAAGCGTATAAATTGCGAAAGTCCACCAACTGACCGCGCCAGAGTTCGGCTTGGTCTTTATCTTTTTCTTGCAAGGCTTTGAAGCGATCTACGGCAGGGTCAAGCGCGGCATTCATGGCTTGATGATCTGCGGGGCTTTGCTTATGCTTGGGCTTGAAGTAAATATCGCAGAAGCGGATGACTTCTTCATTTAGATAAATTGCCTGCTCATCCAGTTCATGTTTGAGTTGATACAGTTGACTCGCTTCGGCTTCCTGCCCAAACTCCGCGCCTTCATAGAATTGCTTGAAAGACTCGCGGATTTCTTCACGTTCGTTGACAAAATCCAGCACGAAAGTATCTTCCTTGTGTGGATGTGTGCGATTTAAGCGGGAAAGGGTTTGCACCGCTTGAATGCCTGATAAGCGCTTATCAACATACATAGTATGAAGCAAGGGCTGGTCAAAGCCTGTCTGATATTTTTCCGCAACAAGCAATACCTGATATTCTCGCGTGGCGAATCGTTCTGGCAATTCCTTTTCTTGAATGCCCTTGTTCATGCCGACTTCTGTATACGTAACTTCTTTTATCTTGTCATCTGTGACCGTGCCAGAAAAAGCCACCAGTGTTTTAATTTGATAGCCTTTTTCCTTGATGTATTTATCGAAACTTTGTTTATAGCGCACGGCTTCCAAACGCGAGCCAGTAACGACCATTCCTTTGGCGCGCCCATCAATTTTGTGACGGGTAAAGTTGTTGAAGTGCTCAACCATGATTTCGGTTTTCTGAGCGATGTTGTGCGGATGCAATCGCAAAAACCTTGCCAATGCTTTGGCGGCTTTCTTGCGTTCTACATTGGGATCGTCTTCAACGGACTTCAATAATTTGAAATAGGCTTTGTAGGTGGTGTAATTTTTCAGCACATCCATGATGAAGCCTTCTTCAATGGCTTGGCGCATGGTGTAGCGGTGGAAGGGTTCGCCCTCGCGCCCGAAGACCGCCAGTGTTTTATGTTTGGGTGTGGCGGTAAACGCAAAGAAACTCAAATTACTTTGGCGGGCGCGTTTTGCCATACTGCGGAAAAGTTCTTCGAGATTGCCCAGCCCGTCTTCTTGCGCTTTGCGTTTGGCTTCTTCTTGAAGTTGTTCGCCGCCTAACATGCCTTTTAATTCCGTAGCGGATTCGCCTGATTGGGAAGAATGGGCTTCATCCACAATGACGGCAATTTTGCGCGTGGGCAGAATCCCTTTGGCAGATAGTGAATCTGTCTCTTTACGTTCCTCCGCCATCTTTCGGAGTTGTTTTTCCAAAAAGGGAAATTTCTGCAAAGTGGTGATAATGATCGGCGTAGCGTTGAGCAAGGCTTCGGTGAGTTGACGCGAGTTTTCATCAATTTTTTGCACTACGCCTTGACGATGTTCAAATTGATAAATGGTATCTTGCAATTGTTGATCTAACACGCGGCGGTCTGTGACAACGA
>VFKN01000079.1 GCA_009885525.1 Anaerolineaceae bacterium
CGCCTGTGCGCCTTTCGCAAGTGCGCTTTTGTCGCTTGCCGTCTTCATTGCGCCGCATACCGCGCAACGTAAAGCAAAAACTTTTTTTGTCTTCATGGTCTCACCTTTCCTTTGGTTTATATTCGCGGGCGTGTCCTTGCTTGCACACTGGACAATAACGCGCCGCGTTTTTACAGTTCTTCAACTTGCGTTCAAAGCCGCGCCCTTCCCCGTCCCATGTCCGCGCTATGTCGTATTCAATGCCCAGCGCGTTACATGCCGCAAGGATCCGCGCCCCCGTGCCGTCTTTATGGTGTGCAAGCCGCCGCGTCACTTGTTCGGCAAAGCCGACATAATGCCGCGCATGTTTCAAGTTCGTTTGAAAGTGAATTAAATACACAGTCATTCTTTGCCGTCCTTTGGTAAAATATTTACACCGTGTTTTTGGTAACGCTATTTTCACGGTTCAAAGCCGTCACAGGTTTGCGCCCGTGACGGTCTTTTGTTTCTTTGCGCCCAGCCCCCGCGCTTCCCTCACCGCGTTATCATCCAAGCGCGAGTACATCGCGTCAAGTTTCGATAAACGGTTATTCGGTTGTAAAAGTTCTGTACGTCTTGTGCTACAATCGTGTTGTTATGTCGAACAATTGCAATTGTAAATCTAGTGCTACATTTCGTCAAGCATGTTATTCTAGTGCTACATGGAGTAAAATTATGAGTATGACTGTAAATAATCGTTTCGCTATCCTGCTTGCTGAAAAGCGTGTCAAAGAACGCCGTAATATTTCATTGCAAGAAGTAGCAGAAAAAACAGGGGTTACCCGTCAAGCCCTGTACAAATGGGAAAATAATCGCGTAAATCGTTTTGACGTTCCCGTTATCAATGCCCTGTGTCAATACTTCGGAATTGAGCCAGGGCAATTATTTCAATATGTCCCCGATGAAAAGCCAGCAACAAAAAAGAAAAAATAAACGCCGCTCCCCTGCCCCATTGAATCAAAAAGCCGACTTGTAACAGTCGGCTTTTTTGTTGCGGTCTCACCTCGCGGGCGTCATGCGCCCGCGTAAAATGTTCGGAATTGTTAGGTTTTGTAGGTATGCCATTTTCGGTAGTTTGCTGCTATTCCCATTCCTTGCGCTTAAGTTCAATGACGCCGCGCAAGTCCGCTAAACATTCGGCGGGGTCAACTTCAACGGGATAAGATTCGTTATAGCGCTTCATCACGGTAACAAAAAATCGAACGCTTTCCGCGCCTGGACAATCGCCTATTATTTCATCCGCGTTTAGATTGTATTCCTTGCACACTTCGCGCCATGCAATATCACGCGCCAAAGTTCGCGCCTGAATCATCTCTAATAATTCCATGTAGGTATACCCGTCAATGTTCACCGCTTCGCCGTCATCACCCAGCGACAACAAAAGATAATGCAGCGCATTGTATTCCTGCATCGCCATAATGTGAAACATCGCCAAAAAATCGAACGCCTCACCCAGCCCGCGAGTCGTGGGGATACTCCAAGTTTTGCGCGGCGCGGATTGCCGCAATGTTATAAGGTCGGTATCATCCCCGCGCGATAATGCCGCGTTCAATAGTGTGAATCTCTCTACCGTTGACAGCTTGTCATAATGCTTTGTTATCGCGTTTATATTCATGCTGTCACCTCTCTGGACTTCAACGCTGATTCAATTGCTGCTAATCTCTTTTCGAGTTCGCCGACTTTTATCGCTTCCACGAACGCGCCGCATATCGCAACGAGCAAGCGTCCCCGCTGGATGGAATTTTCCATCGGCATACATTCCGCGAGCGCATAATCCAGGACTGACAAAACATCGTCAAGCGTGCGAACATGCGCGGGGATTTTTGTATCATCCCCAGCATGTCCCACGCGATGACGCTCCCCGCCGCGCTTGCGAGCCGCCGCCGCATCCGCTCCCGTTGCGGGGTCATGCATATAACAATACTTTGAATCTTTGACAGCGTTCGCAGCGCAGCACGTCCCGCTTTTTGTAATCTGTTTACATTTCATTTTTTACCTCTGGTTGTAAATGGCTTGCTTGCTTGAATTTGTTCAAATAATATTCAGCGGGATATTCAGTACACGCGACATTCAAAACAGCCGATAAGAAAATATCCAGCGCGCCGACTTGTAACAGTTGATTCGCGTCCCGTTTTATTTCATCCTGCTTGACGCTCCGAAGCGCGATTCCCCTGCCCCGTACCAGGTCCCGCAATTCCTTCGCGTGTTTGGCTTGCTTTGGATTGTCCCAAACGTCATCCGCCCAAACATAAACATTTTTATATCGCGCCGCGATGGATTGCATCGCGCGATTATCGCCGCTGCCCTCACCGCCGAATGACAAAACACTTACCCCAGCGGATCGGCATTGCGAGACGCTTATGCAATTCAATTCACCTTCAACAAATAAAAGCGAATGATGAAAGTCAGGACATACACTCCATAGTCCGAAAGGTATATCGAATTTACTGCCCGTCTTGCATGAGTACCGCAACGCTTTCGGATTCGGGTCGCTGTCTATAAAGCGATATTTGACAGCCGTTATCATTTCGCCGTTCGCGTCCAGGTCATACCAGGGAATAATTATCGCGGGTCTCTTGCGCTTTGCGATGGGGTCATACTCAAACATAAATCCCATGTGCCACGCTTCCCACGTCCCGAAGGATAAGCCGCGCGAAGTCAGGAAAGCGCGAGCCGCTTCGCCCTGGGGATGATACAACAGCGCAGCGGTCGCGGCGTCTACCTCGCGCCATGCGTCCGCCTGCCAGTTTGAATCAGGTATCTGAATCGGCTTCGGTTGCGGTCGCGGCGTTATCGGTCGCGGGATGACGTGAGCAACGTCACCGCCCAAAGTTTGCAGCGCGGTTTTGAATGGGACATTATCGCGGCGCATGATGTAATCAATAGCCGTGTGATATTTTCCATCCCCGCATTGTCTACAATGCCAGCGGTCACCCTGGGGAGTTCGCTTCACCGTGAAGCGGTCACTACCGCCGCAAAATGGACATGCGCCGACATGATATCCGCCCGCCTTTTTGAGTTCATATCCAACAAGCGGAATTATTTCAACAGTCTGATTTATTGCAGTTGCGTTATTCATGGTTACCTCATGCCTATGGTTAATCCTTTTGTCTAGTTTAGGTTTATCCGATTCCGCCGAATGGCGGTTCTTTGGTCTCACACCCACCCAGGCAGGGCGTGTTATCCGTTTCGTGAGTTTTGTTACGCCTCGCCTCCGCGCTTTTCCGCGCTCCGCGTCACGCGAGCGGGCAGCAAAGGGGAAAAATGTTACGGATTGTTTTTTGTTTGCTCTAATGAAGTAAACATTTTTTTATATTCAAAGCGTTACGGATGTTACGGAAGAATGGGTAAAGTTTTAGAGTGTACGCTCTCATGTGGAAAACTTTCCGTAAAGTTCCGTAACATCCGTAACAGCGTAACATTTACGGGGAAAGTCCCACGCCCTCATACACCCGCTGGGGTTTGCCGTCCATGCGCTTTATAACGACTTCACCGAAGCGGCGCGTTATCCGCTGCCCGAACGCCCGCGCCGACATCGGGTTATATCCGTATCCATCACACCAAAGACTATATGCGCGGTAAAGTTCGCCCGCTGGGATTTCGTATCCATCGCCGATGGTCAAGCGTTCGTCAACGAATTGCCCTGTCAGGTCTTCGTCTTCGCGGTACTTTTCCGTTGATTCAATGACTGCATTCGGCGGGTTCAATCCTTCGCGCTGCCATGCCAAACAGCCGCGCACAAGCCAGGCGATAATCCCCGAATATTCGGCGCGAAGTTTGGTCAATAGGTCTTTATCCTGCTTGCGCTCATGCGGTAGTTTGGGATTATTCATAAAGCGGACAGCGAAGGGGATTCGAATAACACGCCGCCACATTGCATAATCATCGCTATCAGGAATCCGCGGGGAATGATTTGTGAGCATAATAATTTTGTGAGTTTGTTTGAAGGTGACAGGGTTTCCAAATAACGCCCGCGCCGTGATAGTCCCATCGCCCGTTAATTGCTTTACAAGTCCCGCATTTAATTTTTGTCCCTCTTTGCTCTCACTCGCCCAAATAAGCCGCTTGTTTCGCAGCGACACAACAAACGGGCGAGCGGCGTCACCGTCATTTTGCCGAACGTCCATCAATGAATCGGCTTGCGTATTGAAACAAACACTATCACCCAGGACAGCCGACAGCGTATCCATGATGGTACTTTTACCGTTCGCGCCCTCACCCCAAAGGATGGGTAAAATTTGTTCTTTGGTCTCGCCTGTGATTGCATATCCAAAAAGCCGCTGCATAAATGCAATGAGTTCGGGGTCATCGTTGAATATCGCTTTTATGGTCGCATCCCATAGCGGGGAAGGGGTATCCAGTCCGCGCCATTCAACAGGACTAAAAGCGCGGATGTAATCATCGCTCCGACTTTCGCGGAAAGTTCCCGATGACAAGTCTACAATTCCATTTGCAACAGGCAACAGCATCGAAGCGGTATCCCATTCGCTGCCCGATAATGCCAGGCGGGGAAGGGAAGTCGCGAGCGTCAAAACATTTGTAATGCGGCGTAACGCTTGCAGCTGCTTTGCGCGGTCAACGAATAAATTCGATAGTTCTGTATTACCTTTGCCGCGCTCTTCGCCTGCCCTGTCCAGGTATTCAGCCGCAACGCGGTTCATCATGCCGATGACTTCCCGCTTCCCATCGGTTTCCCAAAACTTCCCGCGCCATAAGTACCAGGACTTTTCCGAATGGTCGAACGCTGCTTTATCGGCGAAGAGAAGCGAAAATAATTCCGCGTCCCCTTGCTCATTGCGATTCAGATATTCGGTCAAGTCAGGCAATGCAAATATAACTTTTGATTGCTCTTCAAGTTCTGTAATCGTTTCAAGTGATAGCATTGCCATTTTATTTAACCTCACTAAAAAAATCGAATTGAATCGGCTTCGGTAAATTGCGCGGTTCGGGTCTATCAGGTCTATTGAATTGATTCAGCGCAAGCCCTACTTGTCCAGGACATACAGTCGTATAAATTCCCAGCGTCCAGATAAGCGCGATGGGTGAGCGGTAAAGCCTGCCCGATTCGCTGTCTGTGATGTGGACATATTTCGCGCCGAATGATTCCGCATCCTTCAAAGATGACACCTCAAAAAATATTGCTTTGAAGTTACGCATAATGTGAACGCTGCCATGAATGACTTTGTAAAAGGTATCATCCAGAACATAGCCGACATTGACGGTCTTCCCGTTGTGGGAAACATTTATATTTTTTCGTGAATTGGGTTTATAATCTGTGTACATAGTTTTTTAGTCCTCTCTGCTTTTCTTCGCCCTGGTTGTGTCCCAGGGCGAAGATTATTTAAGCGGGCAATGGGGATAATGTTTCCTTCGCGATTTTCTTGCGCTTGTTGCGGGTCGCGGTCGGCGCCTGGGTGATGGGGGATGGGTCAACAGCGGGGAAGGATTGCATTTCAAAACTTCCCACGCCCGAAAGGAAAGCGCGTAATACATCAAAATTCCCTGTGATGTTTACATCCTGTTTTGTCTTCGGGTCTCGAATGACAATATAAATATTCAGGTCTTGCATGTGTACCTCTCTTGAATCAAAAACAGCGGTTATCATGTTTCCATGTTAACCGCCGTCATTAATTCGGCTTCGGATTTTCCCCGATTTTTTCCGATTTTTCTAAAACTATTTTATGCTGTCATACTTTGGAATTTTGCCTGCCCGTCCATAATTCAAAAGTGCTTGAAGTGTTTCATTGTCTTGCGGTATCCAGTCAGGCTTATCCAATTTGTCTGGGTCGTATATTTGATATTCAATGCGGAATCTTTTCGCGTTCATTCTTCGCGCTTCGTAACCATGCGTCACGTAAAATTCATAAACTTCCGCCCATTTTCTTTTCGGTTCTTTAGAATTCGGTACATTGATTTTCTTTTTCCCTTTGCGCGGGTTCGCTGCCTTCGGCGATTTACTTTCATCCTTCACCGCTTCAACAGTCGGCGCGGGTTTGGTCGGCGCATCCGCTCCGAACGCTTGCAGCATATCCGCCCAATAGCGGTCAAAGTCCGATAAAACAATAGGGTGATTACATTCCGCCGTTATCCTTACTGTGTCTGTTTGCAGCTGCATACCTTCAAAACGCATCGCGCTCAAACTACCCCAATAGCCGTGTGATTTTTCCATGTCACCTTTTGGGGTTATCGTGTTTGTGTATTCGACTTCGATTTTATTGAGGGGATATGAAAATCGCGGATTTTGAATACAGTACATGTATACAGTCCCGTCATCATGCGTTTGTTCTATCACCTTTCCGCTTATCCCTTTTATCTTTTCGGAAAGATACCGCATGACATTTTCAAGTTTTGCATTTTGTAAAATGACTTCGTTTTGTTTTACCATTTTCACATCCTTTTTATTTTCCCGCTGGGATGTGCTAGAATTTACACATCGAATCGGTCTAGTCGGTTCGGTCGCTGCCCTGGATGTGTCCACATCGCAGGGCGTTATTATTATAGTTTATCGGCGGGACTTGCCTTTGCATGAGCATCGCGAAGGTCATCCGAATTTTGTTTTATGTACTTCAAAATCATTTGTAAATCGCCATGCCCTAAAAGCCGCGAGATTGTCACCGCGTCAACGCCGTTTCGCAGCATGTTCACTGCAAACGCCCTTCGGAATCCATGCAGCGCGGGCGGGTCAATTGCTGCCAGTTTCGCGCGGCGCGTCATCACAGCCCGAAGTCCATCATAAGACAGCCGCTCCCCGTCATCACTCACAAACAAAGCAGGGGAGTTGTCATCGCGCCTTTTGAGATATGCGCGAATTGCGCGGCGTGTTTTTCTACCCACGAAGACGGTTCGCGGTTTGCTGCCTTTCCCTTTGCGGATAAGAACATCGCCCGTAATAGTATTACAGTCGGCGAAGTCAATTCGTAAAAGTTCATTCGCGCGCGCTCCCGTATCCAACAGGGTGAGAATTATTGCCTTATCTCTGTCCGCTGTAAACTTGCTGCCAGTACATGCCGCAAGCAACGCGCGAATATCATCCAGGGACACAGGTTCGAGCGGGTCGGTCGGGACCTTCGGCGCGGATACCTTACGCATCGGGTTCACCCAGTCCGCCCGTTCAAATTCATTTTGATACCATTTCAGCCAGGCGCGCAGCGTTCGGTAGAATGCGTGAATACCCCCGCGCTTGTGTTTAGTCTCTTCGGGATACAACAGAAAAGAACGGATGACGGTCGGCGATATTTCGTCAATGCTGCTTATTCCTTGTTTGCCTGTCCAGTCTAAAAAATGCCTCAAATGCCCGCGATAAAATTCTACTGAAAGTTCCTGTAATCCGCGCGATTTTCGCTCCAACAAGAATCCGTCAACAAGATTTGACAGCGTTTTTTCCTTGTTGGAATATTCAATAATCTTATGTGTTTGCATGTCGTTTTTTTGCTCCCTGTCCAGTCTATCCGATACAACACCGCGTCATCATTCGCCGCTTTGCTGATCTACACAAACGCGCGTTTCAAAATTTCTTTTCCCCAACCCGCATTTTATAGTAAAATACTCTCCGCTGGGGCGATGGCGGAATCGGCAGACGCAACAGACTTAAAATCTGTCGTTGGAAACAACGTGAGGGTTCGACCCCCTCTCGCCCCACTCAAATGTCATTGCGTAAAACCTTAGAATTCTCAAAGGGCGCAATGACATGTTTGTTCAAAGGCAGCCATGTTTTTTACCCGCCAGATACTTGAAGAAATCGAAGATAAGAGTCTTGCATCTTATGGAATGAGAAGCAAAGACTCAAAAGGCCGCGCTTATCTGGATAGCGAGCCGGCTTATCGCACCGCTTTTCAACGTGACCGTGACCGTATTTTGCATACCACCGCATTCCGCAGATTGGAATACAAAACGCAGGTTTTTGTCAACTTTGAAGGTGATTACTTCCGCACGCGATTAACGCACACGCTCGAAGTTGCTCAAATCGGACGGACATTGGCGCGTGCGCTCGGCGCGAATGAAGACCTGGTCGAAACGATCTGCCTCGCGCACGATCTCGGCCACTCCCCGTTTGGACATTCAGGCGAAGTCGCGATTGCCCGTTTGATGAAAGATTTTGGCGGGTTCGACCACAACAAACAATCGCTGCGTATTGTCACCGAACTCGAGCAGCGCTACCCCGAATTCCCCGGTTTGAATCTCACCTGGGAGGTACGCGAGGGAATGGTCAAACATGAATCGGAATATGATATTTCCGACGCGCGTGATTTCAACCCCGAGTTGCGCGGCAACCTCGAGACGCAGATCGCAAACGTGGCGGATGAACTCGCGTACACCACTCACGACCTTGATGACGGTCTGCGCTCGGGAATGATCACCCCGCAAATATTGGACGGCGTCGCGCTATGGGAGATTCTGCGCGAGACATACAACTGGCATGGAACGATCCTCAGCGACATGGAACGCCATCGCATGATCCGTCACCTGGTCGGCTTGATGGTTACAGATATGCTGCAAGCCACAGAGACTCGTATAAAAGAAAGTAAGGTCAAAAGTGCGCAGGATATTCAAAAACTTAAGCACAACATTATCGGTTATAGTGAAGAGATGCAGCGCCGTAATCGTGAGATCAAAGACCTGCTATACAGAAAACTTTACCGTCATTATCGCGTCGTGCGGATGCAGGTTAAGGCTGAACGCACGATTTCAGATATTTTCCAAGCCTATCGCGCCGAGCCAGCCATCCTGCCGGATCATGTTCAATTCTTTATCGAAAAACGTGGATTGGAACGCACGGTCTGCGATTACATTGCCGGCATGACCGACCGTTATGCCATTGAAGAGCATAAAAAATTATTCGATCCCCTTGAAAAACCATAAACTGGTTTTGTTTCAAAAGGGGATATAAAAAATGTCCCCTTTTACTCATTGGAAATTATTACAAACAGAGAGGAATAACCCATGTCACCCCATTACCTTACTCCCGAAGGTGAAGCGAAATTACAGACTGAGCTCACCGATCTCAAAGGTCCGCGCCGCGAAGATCTTTCTCTGCGGTTGCGCTCCGCAATCCAAATGGGAGATCTTTCAGAAAACGCGGATTACCATAAAGCCAAAGAAGACCAGGGCTTTCTTGAAGGACGCATTCAGGAGATCGAAGCGATCCTGCGCAGCGCTGTCATTATTGAAGCAAATGCAAACAAGGAAACCGTTTTTATTGGCTCGCGTGTCACCATTCAAGAAGAGGGATTTGACTCCGAGACTTACCACCTTGTCGGCCCCACTGAAGCGGATCCGCGCAAAGGCAGAATTTCAAACGAATCCCCGATTGGGCACGCATTGATGGATAAAAAAGTTGGAGATATCGCTGAGGCGGAAACACCCGGCGGTATAATCAAATTTAAGATATTGAAGATCGAGTAAAAAAACAGCCGCTTTGAAAGCGGCTGTTTTTTTATGTGAAAATATTTTATCCTTGTGCCTGACCACCCTGACGGGGCCATATTGCCAGTTCAAGCGTGATGCGCTCGAAATAACTATTGGTGGGCAGGGGACCTTTTCCATATTCAAGGTCAACAACGGTGGCAAGTAATTGCAGCGTGGCGGTCTCAAGCAAAACTTGCGCTTGCGGCTCAACCACTACCAGCTCGCCCTTCGGCTCAAGCCGAGCACGGATGGCGGGATCATTGAAAGCATGCTGTGACATCAATACTTTTGTGGCGGTCTTGATATCGTTTTTATCGAACAACCAGAATTCAAGCGCGGTGACTTTTTTCGGATCGCCTACGCCGATCGCTTCCGAGACACCCACGCCGTATTCGCCCATGAATTCACCGGCTGCCGTATCAATGCTGAATGATTCATCATACAGATCATCGCCAAGTACGTAGGTGGTCATGGTTTGGGTGATTGGAGGCGCAAGTCCTAATTGCTCGAAGTTGGTCTTTTCGGCTTTGCGGCTCATCTCTGAGGCTTGCATGGTGGGAGTCACTGTGCCGCTACCGCGATTATTAAGTAAACGGTAGAGATACAACCCGCCATAGCCCAACACACCAAGCAGTACTAGACCGCCAATTCCTAAGACAATGGTACGTATGAGGGAAGATCCGCTGCCTGTTTCTACTGGTTGACCACCACCCGCAGCAAGTACTTGAGTAACCAGTTCACCATACGATTTGACTATAGCGGGGTCCATGCCACGCGGATCGGCTTGAACGGCGGCATATGCTTGTTGCGCGCCTGCGCCAAGCCCCTGCCAGCGAGCTACAGCTAGATTCGGGTCGGGATTGAGGCGATAGGAATCAATCGCCATACGCATATAATCTTCCCGTAGATCTGCACGTAGGTAGGAAGGGGTTGCGTCCACAAATTCAATTGGGGAGATCACATATCCCCAAAGCAGCCCTAAAACCAGGCCGCCAACGAAAAGACCGATTTGAACCCAGGGCACCATTGGTGCAAGTTTCTTGACATATTCCATACCGCGCTCCTTGAGAGTGATATTTGTTAAGACCGATTATAACCCGAACACGCGTAGGACGGTATTGTATCTTGCGCTCGAATTTATTTTCTTTCCATTAAATACAGTATACGTTCCGAGTCACGCACGCTTTCAGATTTGCGGATATTGAACCGTTCTGTGAACGCAGATTCAAAACCTGCGCGGGTGTAATTGGGAAAAATATCTTCGCGCGAGGCGAGTAATTTTTTTACTTGCGAATCAGACTTCGGCACAAATTCGATTACCAGCCACTTGCAGCGCGCCGCGAAAAAGTCCGCGAGTTGAGTCAGCGGCACATTATTCGAAATCGCCAGATGGTGAATGACCGCCAATGCCAGTGCCATATCCGCGGGACCGCGCGCGCCGAACGAATCGCGTTCGGTATTATCCCAGCCAAGCGCGGGACTTGGGTTGGTTAAGTCCAACACCAGGGGCAAAATATTCTGCTCTTTTTTTGTTTTGACAGTTCGATAATTTTGTTCAACTGCGGCGGGGTCAATATCAAATGAAACCGTGAATGCGCCTGATGACGCGGCTTCGCGGCTGAACACACCGGTATTGCCGCCCAAATCCCAAACGAGATTTGGTTTTTTCTCAGCAGCCAATTCTTTTACGAGTTGCTTTTTATGCTCAAACGCAGAATCAACATAATTTGTATTTTCATAATAATCGCCCCACTCTGTACCAGCGGGCTTCCACGTTAATTTTTTGATCGTAGATTCAAGGCTTTCGATTAAACCAGTCAACGCTTGTTTGCTCATGCCGCCCTTGCGCGGCGCAACGGCTTTATCTGAATATCGTTTTTGTGCGCTAGCATGGATGTGAATATGCGTGAGTAAACCAAAATTGAATTTTGTTTTTGCAGGCAATAATTTGCTGGCAAGGTCAAGTGGAATGCCGTCGATGTACACGCGCAGCAATTGACTCAAGCGCACATCACGGACGCTCATCAATGCCAGTGGCGCAAGGAAATGCTGGCAGAATTGTTTATATGCGATCCACGGCTCACTTTCTTTGTAAATCTCAAAAGACAATGTGTCGATCAACGTTGCTTTACCGTGGACGAATTGAATGTTATATGCGCTCGCATCCTTGAGCGACATTTCAAATTTCATCGCATGCTTTTGAATTGAAAGTGTTGCCAACGCCGCGTCTTTCAATTGGCTGAACGACCATTCATACGGATATGAGATAAACGGCGCGCGCTCCGGCTGGATAACTTTAAACGCGGATTCAGACTCAGCCGGGGCTTGGTCGCTTTCCGCGTGTGGAATCAGCAACCCGAGTTTGGTCAACTTCGCGTATAAGCCGGAATCCATCAACCGCGCATAATCACTGGAATATGCGCGGTTGACTTGTCGGTACAAGACTCCGTTTCGAGAAAACAGGAATCCGCTCGGGTCACGAAAAGAAGCGGATATCTTTTCAGATTTTGTCATTGTCTGAATCTTCTTCCTCTTCCTTGGGTTTATATCCAAAATACTTTTTAATGCTGCTCCACGAAACGCGGATGGCAACGCCCAAACCTAGCAAGGCTGCGATTGCGATCTGAATAATGAAACTCCCGGAGCCGGGGTCGAGATAGGGAAGTGGTGAAAAGTGCATTTTATTTCTCCATTTACTGTACCGCGACATTTATGTCGCGATTTATTAAAATATTTTACTCAACGCTTTCAGGCACGATCTCATCCAACAGGAAGGATTCCTGGCAGTTGAGGCATTGCGCTTCGCGTTTGTTTGCGACCACCAGCATGCCTTTGCATTTGGGACACGGCTGGACAAGCGGTCGCTTCCACGAAGTGAATTCACAGTTTGGATAATTGACGCAGCCGAAGAAGGTGCGTCCCTTGCGGGTTTTGCGTTCCACCAATTCGCCGCCATCGGTCGGGCAGATGACGCCGATTTTTAATAACCAGGCTTCGGTGTAACGACAATCGGGGAAACCACTGCATGAAATAAATTTTCCAAAGCGACCGTAGCGGATAACAAGTTCCTTGCCGCAATCGGGGCAGGCGCGACCAATCGGCTCAGGTCCAGATTTGGTGACGGGCATTTCGGCTTGCGCTCTTTTGATATCTTCTGCGAAGGGCGTATAGAATTCGCGGATCGCATCCGTCCATAACATTTCGCCGTCTGCGATCTTGTCGAGGTCTTCTTCCATATGCGCGGTAAAGTTGTAATCCACCACTTCGGGGAAGTATTGCACCATCAAGTCAGTGACCTGTAATCCGGTATCTGTTGGGATAAGACGCTTGTCTTCGCGGATCACATAGCCGCGCTGCTGAATGGTCGAGATGGTCGGCGCGTAAGTGGACGGGCGTCCGATCCCGTTTTCTTCGAGTGATTGCACCAGCGACGCTTCTGAAAAACGCGGGGGCGGCTGCGTGAAGTGCTGCTCGGGAATCAATCTGACCAATTCCTGTTTTTGTCCTTCGGCGATACCCGCAGGAATTTTTACATTCTCTTCGTCTTCTTCGGTTTTCACATCTTCGTTCTTGGCTTCTTCATAGACAACCATAAAGCCGGGGAACTTCACCGCCGAGCCGGAAGCGCGCATCAGATATTCGTGTGCGTCGGTTTTGCCGGTCACTTCAACTTGAAGCGTATCGAAGACCGCCGATTCCATTTGCGATGCGACAAAGCGCTGCCAGATCAAACGATATAACTTGAGCATCGCAGTATCCAGATATTGTTTCATTTTTTCAGGAGTACGCATCACCGAAGTGGGGCGAACGGCTTCGTGCGCTTCCTGCGCGCCCGCGGATTTTGTCTTGTAAATCGGCGCTTCGGCGGGCAGATAATCTTTGCCGTATTTGCCGGCCACGTATTCGCGCGCTTCGGCTTGCGCGATGGTCGAGACGTTCATCGAGTCGGTACGCATGTAGGTGATCAGACCGGTCGTGCCGCCTTCGCCCACGTCCTGTCCTTCATATAATCCCTGTGCCAGACCCATCGTACGTTTGGCTGTGAAACCAAGTTTGCGCGAGGCTTCCTGCTGCAATGTGGATGTTGTAAACGGCGCAAGTGGTTTACGTCTGCGTTCGCTGCGTTTAACTTTTGTGACAGCATATGCGGCGGTTTCCATGTCGATCAAGATCGGATCGACAACTTCTTTTTTTGTAAGTTCGGGGTCTTTATCGTCAATGCGCGCAAGCTTTGCGAGAAAATTAGATTTCAAGCCCTCGGGTTTAAATTCGCCGTGGATTGACCAATACTCAATCGATTTAAATTCGTCGATCTCGCGTTCACGCTCCACGATGAGTCTCAGCGCCACGGATTGTACGCGCCCGGCGGATAATCGTCCGCGCACCTTCTCCCACAAAATGGGGCTGATGCTGTACCCGACGAGACGATCCAGCACGCGGCGGGCTTGCTGCGCGTTGACCAGATCCATATTGATCTCACGCGGATGTGCGAACGCCTCGGCAACTGCGGGCGCGGTAATTTCGTGGAAGACCACGCGCTTCGTCCGCTCCGGTTCGATCTGCGCGGATTCCATCAAGTGCCAGGAAATAGATTCGCCTTCGCGGTCAGGATCGGTTGCGAGAAAGATTTCTTCAGCCGTCTGCGCAAGTTTCTTGAGTTCCTTGACGATGACTTTCTTTTCATTCGGCACACGATATTTCGGCTCGAAATTATTATCCACATCCACCGAGAGCTGTGATTTAAGCAAGTCGCGCACATGCCCCACCGAGGCGCGGACCGTATAGCCCTTGCCGAGAAAACGCTGCACAGTTTTTGCCTTCGCGGGAGATTCCACAATGACCAGTTTGCCATCGCGTTTGACCACCTTGGCAACTTTCGGCGGCGCGATCATATCCGCGTGTGCGGATGTTCGCCCCATGCGGAACATCCGCGTGCCGCACTCGGGGCAAATTCCCGTAGTAACAGGAGACCCCTTCGCATTAAATCCTGCTACGGGGTCTTTTACTTCTCTTTTTGTCTTGCACTTCATGCAATAAGCTTCCATCAATTATCCTTGTGTTTAGCCCTCATCCCCTGCCCTTCCCCCGAAGGGGCAAGGGAGTTCCTCCCTCTCCCTTTGGGAGAGGGGCAGGGGTGAGGGCGCGTTATAAATATTTTTCCTGCCGATGTTTTTTAAGATGTTCGACAACATCTTTTACTTTTTGCGCCTGATCTGATTTACAGATCATAACAACGTCGCCTGTGTCGACAATGACCATATTATCCACGCCGATGGTGACAACCAAACGCTCGCTGTTTCCGCTGTAAACCAGTGTGTTGTGGGTTTCATGCGCGAGATGCAGACTGTTATTCGTCGCAATATTACCGTTCATATCGGGCAATAAAACTTCAAACATTGAAGACCACATGCCAACATCGCTCCACCCTAAGCCGCCTGCAGGGAGCACGGCTACACGTTCAGCATTTTCCATAATACCATAGTCCACGGTTTCGATCTTGAGCGGCTTCCAGTATTCATTTAATATCGCATCCTGTTGATCCGTTCCCCATGCCGAAACAATCTTTTTTAATGCAACATCCAAGGCAGGCATTTGCTTTTCAATTTCACCTAAGATGGTATCTGCACGCCAGATGAACATGCCGCTGTTCCATGAATGATCGCCTGTGCGCAGCAATTGCCGCGCGGCTTCTTCATCGGGTTTTTCTTTGAAACTTCCCACTTTATAGGTGGGATATTTATATGCGCCATTCAGCGGTTCGCCTTGCTGGATATAACCATACGCAGTGGATGGGGATGTGGGTGTGATGCCCAATGTCACTAAATATCCATTCGCGGCGACTTCGAACGCGGCTTTGAGCAAATAATGGAACAGGTCGCGGTTGCGGATGAAATGGTCGGATGGCAGGATCGCCATCGTTGCATTTGCATCACGCTTGTGCAGGACAGCTGCCGCCAAGCCAACCACCGATGCAGTGCCGCGCGGCGCAGGTTCGATGATGTAATTCTCTGCGGGAATTTGCGGTGCCTGCAAACGCATTTCGCGCGCCTGCTCTTCAACTGTCACAACCAATATTTGCTCAGGCGGAAGTAAATTTTCCAGCCGAGCGACAGTGCTTTGAAATAAGGTATCCTGCCCGAGCAAGGGGAGTAGCTGTTTTGGGCGTTCTTTTCTTGAAACAGGCCAAAGACGTGTACCGCCTCCGCCCGCCATAATAACTGCGTATGTGTGTTCCATAAAAGTGACTCCTTAAGTTTTATAGTCGCTCTGCGCTTCGCGTACCGCAACATAATTCATGCCGCCGAGTTGACGCACCATGCCTTTCAACTCCATCAACGCGAGTGTAGCAGAAACTTTCTCAATAGGCAACTCAGCTTGATTGCGGATTTCGTCTACGTGCATTGACTCATTGCTTAATATATTTAATAATCGCGCTTCGGTTTCATCAGTGGGTAATATTTTTCGCGCGGTTTTATGTTCGCCAATGCGATTAAAATCCAGCGCCTGCATAAGATCGTTTACGCTCAACAATGGCAGCGCGCCGTTTTGAATTAACTTATTCGTGCCTTTGCTTTGCGGCGCAAAGATGCTGCCAGGTACCGAAAATATCTCGCGTCCCTGTTCGGCTGCAAACCCGGCGGTGATTAATGCGCCGCTGGTTTCTCCGGCCTCGATGACAACGACCGCCAATGATAAACCGGAAATGATGCGGTTGCGCGGCGGAAAATTGGATGCGTCCGGCGGTGTGCCGGGGACGTAATCGCTGATGATCGCGCCGCGCTCGATCATTTGCTCCGCCAGTTTTTGGTGCTCAGGCGGATAGATTTTATCCACGCCTGAGCCGAGAATACCGATGGTGCGCCCGCCGGCTTTCAGCGCTGCATGGTGCGCAATTGCATCCACACCGCGCGCAAGTCCGCTGATGACGGTAATTCCATTTGAACCCAGGAAGGCCGCGAGTTCTTCCGTCACCTGACGGCCATAAGGCGTGATCCTGCGCGTGCCGACGATGGCAACCGCGAACAGGTCGTCTTGTAGATATTCGCCGCGAATATACATCACAGGCGGCGGTTGATCAATCTCTTTTAAACGGGTGGGGTATGCTTCATCCTGCCATGTGAGGATTTTGATTCCCTGAGATTCGATTTTCTCCCAGACTTGATCTAAATCCACATTCTTACGCGCCGCCATGACGCGCTCTACTAATTTTACCCCCAAGCCTGCTTCTGCGAGGCTGGTCGGGTCGGCGCCCCATGCGGATTCCAAATCGCCGAAGTATGTCACGAGTCCCAGCATACGTACCGCGCCGATGCCCTTTATAAGATTAAAACCAACCCAATATTTTTTCTCGTCCATGTTTTTCCATAACACAGGATTAATCCCGTGTTACAGCCCTTCCAGCAGGTGAACTTTCATTACGCGCTGATCCATATCGAGGTTGAGAATAACCGCGGGAATGGCGGGCAGGAGAATCTCCTTGCCAGCGTCATCCCGGACGATGTAAACATCGTTCGCGCCGGTTTCCAATATCTCTGTCAATTTGCCAAGCGAAGTTCCGTTATCGTCAATTACATTCAGCCCAATTAATTCATATTTATAGTGCTTGCCTTCAGGCAGCGGCGGGACTTCGGATGTTTTAACATACATCCATTGATTGCGAAATTTTCCTGCGTCTTCGGGTGTCTCCACGCCGCGCAGACTGATAAGCAAACCATTGGCGTGTGGGCGGACAGTATCAAAGGTGTGAGGCTGGTGCTTTTCACCGATCAAAACTTTGCGCCCCGATTTGATGCGCTCGGGGAAATCGGTGTGAATATCCATGATAATCTCGCCGCTGACCCCATGCGGGCGGCGGAGAAATCCGATTACTAAATAGACAGGCTCGCCGACTGGCGAGCCTGATGATTGCTGTTTGTCGGACATTAGGGTTCCATTACATCAAGCGTGACTTGCTTGCCTGCGCGTTCGGCTGCGACTTTGAGCAAAGCGCGGATGGAATTCGCAACCTTGCCGCCTTTGCCGATGACGCGCCCCATGTCATCTTTGGCGACGCTGAGTTCGATGCGGATGCGCGAGCCGCCTCCACTTTCGCTCACCTGTACTTTTTCAGGATGGTCAACAAGGGATTTGGCGATGTATTCAATAAGTTCTTTCATTAGACTTCCCTTCTTCCACAGACCTGACAGGTTTCATTGTAGCGTTGGTTAATCGGATATTTGTGAATCAAAGTCTACTCCGTTGACCGCGGCTTTGTGAAAACCTGTCAGGTCTTACGTGTTAATCTTTGCGGGTCTTAAGAGGCGCAGCGCGTTTTGTTTCGGCTTCTGCGGCTTCGGCTACAAGGGTTTCGATGGCTTCGCCTTTCTTGAAGCGGTCAAAGCGATCTTGTGTGCCGGAGGTCTTGAATATCTGCGCAACGGATTCGGTCGGCAGCGCGCCGTTCTTCATCCAATGGAAGACGCGGTCTTCCTTTAAGTTGATTGTTGCGGGGTTGGTGCGTGGATTATACACGCCCAAAATTTCCAAAAAGCGACCATCGCGTGGGGCTTCCTTATCGGCAGCCACAATGCGATACGTGGGTTGGCCCTTAAGACCAATACGACGTAAACGAATACGAACCATGTTTTACTTACTCCTTTAGAATGTTTTGCGTTTCAGACAGGCGAGAGGGTTGCGGGCTGAAATCACAGGAAGGTATTTTACCAGAGAAATTGTAGTTGCTGAAAAATGAGAAGGGTTGTATAAATGGGAACGTATCGCCAGATTTTTTGAGTTGAAATTTACAAGGAGTACGCCATGAACATTCAGGTAATTGTCGAACCCGGCGAAGACGGATATTTTGTTGCTCACGTCCCTGCGCTTCCGAGCTGTTGGTCGCAAGGTAAAACCAGAGAAGAAACTATCGAAAACATCCGTGAGGCAATAGATTTGTATTTAGAACCTGAGCCTACGAAATTGACGGAAAATCAGGAAGTTGTTGAGATAGTAATATGAAATTGCCTTTACTGTCTGGGCGGCAGGTTTTAATGGCATTAACACATTTAGGGTTTGTGGAAATTCATCGAAAAGGTAGTCATGTAAAAATGAAACACTTTGACGGCAGAGTTATTGTTTTTCCATTTCATGATGAGGTTGACCGTTACACATTAAAAGGCGCGCTGCGTGACGCTGGTATTGAGATTGAAGATTTCCTCAAAGCACTTCAAAAATAAAAAGGTATAAAAACATGGGAACACTCGTTAGTATCGGCTTCTCTATAATTTTATTGATTGTTATGTACGCCTTTGGCTTATATACCATTCGCAACCTGCGCTGGGTATTGCTTAGCCTGATCTGGGGCGCAATTGGATATGGGCTTTCCTACTTTCTTAATCTAAAAGCAATTGACGCGAACTTGAACCGCGCCGTGATGTTGATCCTTGTCCTGCCTATTATTCAGCAGATTCTGGTTTCGCTTGGCGTGCTTGCCATTGTCCACTGGGATAAATTCGACAATCTCGTGGATGGCTCGGTCTACGGTTTTGCCAGCGGGCTGGGATACGCCGCGTTCAAAGCCTTTGAATATTCGCTTAATACCTATCAAGATGTTGAAGCGCGTGGATTGGACATCCTTTCCACAACGCTGGTTTTAGCCACGGCTTCGGGTATTGTCGGCGTGGTGATGACGCAGTTCTATTTCAAACATCGCGCGCACCGCACGATTACTTTGTTAAGCGGATTGGGCGCCAGTATCGGTTACACCGTCATCTTCAACCTTCTTGTAATCCAAAAGATCGGCAGCGGCATCCTTCCGCTTGCGTTTGGCATCGGGGGCATCACGTTGATCGGGCTTTATATCACAGGTCAACTTCGCAACGTGTTGATCCGCGTGGGAATTGAAAAACAGCGAGCTGACAGCCTGCTCGAGATCGTCATCCCGATCGGCGTGAAATTAACCTACGAGAAAAAATTACAAAATCTGCTGGAAGATGTGCTGCTGGAAGCAAAATCATTCTGTCATGCAGATGGCGGCACGCTCTACCTGCGAAAAGATAAGATGCTCGAATTTGCGGTCATGCACAACGATTCACTTAATATCTCCATGGGCGGCACCAGCGGCGCAGAGATCACCATGCCGCCTTTGAGTTTATTTAATGAAGAAGGCAAACCCAACCACCGCAATCTCGCCGCTTACGTGGCGTTGACAGGCAAGACTGTTAATATCAATGACTCGTATGAAAACAGACAATTCGATTTTTCAGACGTAAGGAACTTTGACGAAAAACATAACTACGCGTCTGTTTCCTTTCTGACCATCCCGCTGAAAAACAGCACAGGCGAAGTGCAGGGCGTGCTGCAATTATTGAACGCGCTGGATTCAAGAAAAAAGAAACTTGTCAGTTTCGACAGTAACTTGCAGCAACTGATGGAGTCGTTCTCCTCGCTTGCGGCTGCCGCATTGGAAGGTTATCTTCAAGAACAGAACTTGCGCCAGGAGATCAAACAATTGCGTATTGAAATCGATCAGGTTAAGCGCCAAAAACAAGTATCAGAGATCACCGAAACAAGTTACTTCCGCGAATTGAGAGAAAAAGCGCAGCAGATGCGCGACAAGAAAGATCAAGACAAGCCGGAACAAAACGGCGTAGAAGACAATACCAAATGAAACGCACACAAACCATCATTTTTATTTTCGCGCTTATCCTGATGACAGCCTGCCAGCCCGCGCAGACTCCAACGCTTGAACTCGCACGTTCCACGGAAAACTCTGTTGAAGTCATCATCACACTTTCACGCGCTGAAGACGGTCAAGTCTTTTTATCCGCAACCTTTACGCCGGTTGAAAATAGCCTTCATTTGTACAGCAAGGATATCCCTAGAAGCGGCGTTGACGGATTAGGCAGACCGGCCCTGCTGGAACTTCCGCAAAACTCGGCCATCAAAGCCAACGGAAAATTGGCCGAAAGCGCCTTGTCAGAAATCCCGCTTTCAGGCCCACAGGACTTACTCGTCTACCCTGTTGGCGCCATCACCCTCCGCCTGCCCGTAATATTGCCTGCAGGAAAAATTTGGCTCAACGAAAAAGTCATCATCACCTACATGGCCTGCACCGATTATGCCTGCCGCCCGCCGGTTGAGGGCAAAGTTATCCCGATCCAGATCCCTGAAAATGAAGCGTTCAATTGACATGTCAAAGCGGATTATTTTTTGTAACTGCTCATACAGCAAAATCTGATTGAAGCAAGAAAGGCAAAACAGGCGAGCCCATCAACTGCACCAATTTTTGAAAGGCGCTTTCGCCGTTGCGTTTTGCTGTGTTGAGAACAGTGGCTAAAGAGGCATAGGTCTGAGCGCCCCAATCGGAGC
>VFKN01000120.1 GCA_009885525.1 Anaerolineaceae bacterium
ATATATTTGATACCCGTTATCATGGGGAAAAGGTTCGGCAAAGACATCAATATTCCATAATGCCTTGATTTGATTATCATACCATGTATTCAAGCCGCGAAAGCCAAACTCTGTTTTTGAAAAAAAAAGGTCGTTCAAATTTGCGACAGTTAATGTGCCTTTTTTTAGGCGAGCCTGCCAATCAGGGATGTGTTGGTCTAAAGTTTGAAAAAGCGCGCTTACTTTCATCGCTACCGGATCGCGCACCAAATTAATGACATTCCATTTTTTTTGCGGATGATCATCAATTTCCTTACGTAATTCACGCCATTCTTGAATAATATGCAGACTTTCTGTCGGATTTGTGCGCGTGTTTTTGATAAATTCTTCGCGCTGATCAAGATAATTCAAGGCGTGGACATGATAAATGGGCGCGGATGTTTTTATTTTTTTATATGCTGCCTCCAAAGAATGTTGTACACTCGTGGAACCGACTTTTCCAGGTTGGAAAATTATAATTGGCGTCTCGGTGCTCTTCTGCGCAGAATTTAAAATAGCAGCAAAGTGTTTTAAAAAATTATTCAACATATCTATTCTCCGCCTCTAGAATTTGGGAATAGCCAGTGGTTACGGAAAGATTCAATTTCCTGTTCTGTATAAAAATATTGAGCATATCGTGTTTTGTAGGCACGATCCAAATAGTCAACTGGAAGGGGAGTTTTCTTAAATTGCTCATAGATTTTATGATAAGGTTTTTCATCGCCAATATTAGTACGAGTAATGGAAAAATCATCAAAGCCAATAAACTCTCGAAAAGATTTTTCAGCCACAATTTCAAGATCTTCGAGGCGGATGATCATTAAATTTATACGCGGATTAGATTGATATATTTGGTATCCATTTTCTTTGGAAAATGGAACAGTGAATATGTCAATTCGACACACGGGTTTCAGTTGATTATCAAACCAGTCATCCAGGTGGTCAGGCTGAAATTCTTGTTTTTCAAGCAGCGTTCTCTGCATGTCTGCTAAAGAAAGATCGCCGGTTTCAAATCGTTTTTGCCAATCCGGGAAATATTCATCAATCAACTGAAACAAAGCGCTGACCTTTAAAGCGACAGGGTCGCGCACGAGATTAATAATATTCCATTTTTTTTCCGGATGGCTATCCATCCGGTCTCTAATTTCCTTACTTTCCATTAATTTTTTAATAGTATTAGCAGGGTTAACTCGAGATTGCGTAACAAACTCTATCCGTTGATCAATATTCTCAAGGATATGAGCGTGGTAGACGGGAGTATCTATGCCAATTTCTTTATATTTTTTTTCTAAGGATGCAAGTAAGCTCATCGAGCCTACTTTTCCTGACTGGAAAATAACAATCGGCACACTCAAACGATGATCTGTTTCTACAATTCGTGCCTGTCTATCTGACTGATTACGCTGCGCGTCAACTGGCTCAGGAGTCACTATCTTAATAGATTCAATTTCTTTTAATGCATCTGCTGTAGATTGAAGATAAGCATAACCATATCGTCTATCAGGTTCAAGATGAGCGCCTTCCGCCCATTCATTCCAAGCATTGATGAATAATAACCGCTTGTCTGGATTCGACTCTTGTAAAGTAAATCTCGCGGCTTTTAACAACCATCTCCTATAAAGGTCCGGGGTTGAAAATGCAAATGTAAAGCCGCGTCCGGGCTTGCGCGCTTCATTATCCCAACTGGGAAAAACTGTTTTGAATAATTTGTATTCGGAAGTGACCATGTTTTCAGACTCTTTTTGAACCATATCCTTATAATCCACAACCGCGCCTTTATAATTTGGGTTGGAGATTTTTAATGATCTGGTGATATTTTTGATATCAACATTATGCGGCGGAAATTCAACCGCGGCATCAAAGCCAACTTCCCTAGGATCCTTAAACAAAAACGTTTGGGCAGCAACTAAATAAGGGTCGCCAATGTCATTGTTCTTACAGTATTCCCGCCATAGAGAAACTGTCTTTAAAACATCTGGAAGGATATTAGCGCGATATACAATTAGAAGAGGCCTGCCATTAATACGAATATAACGTTTATCCTTAAGAAGCGGGCCAATATCTTCTATGAAACGAAGGTCGCTTTCCGGCGAATGCTCTTGCCCGATCAACACTTCATCTTCCTGCCCGTCCCAACGGCGTGTCCAATTTTCATTTGCCCAACAAATACAAAAGGGGAAATCTTCTTTGCTTTGTAAAAACATATCCAGGGGTTTTTCTAAAAGTCGTTTACCATTAAACCAATAATAATAAAAAGCAAATCCATAAATGCCGTACTTGCGAGCCAGTTCGATTTGCTGAGATTGAACCTGCGGCAAACGCAAATCATAGAATCCCAGGTCACCGGGTAAATGAGGTTGGTAATGCCCGCTAAATTGAGGAACCGCTTTTGATACGTTTTGCCACTCCGTAAAGCCTTTTCCCCACCATTTATCGTTTTCCGGAATAGGGTGGAATTGGGGGAGATAAAAAGCGATTAGCTTGATCAAATCTTGATTGATTGAAATATTTTCTTTTGCAAGAGGAACAAAATCATCTTTAGCATGGCCGTTGGCGGTCAGGAGTAAATTGGAAAATACATCCAAAACCGCATCCGGAGTAGATTTGATTGGCGGAATATCCTCTACACGATTAAATGCGCGCGCAAGTAAACTGCGAAAGCCTTCTCGGTAAAAAATGTAAAAGATCTTCAATAGTTTCCTTAATCCATGTAAAAAGAAGGCAGCGATTTTCTCACGCTTACTTCCCAATGGAATAAAAGTTTCTCGCAGTTTTTGAAAGCGAGTCATCAATTTCCAACTTCGACTTTCTAAAACTTTATGTAGCGACATAATTTCTTCGTTTTGCTGATTGAGCATTTTACTTTGCCGGGTAAGTATTTTATTCTGCCAATCGTTTTGCTGGACCAGACGCTTTCTATCTTGCACTTCGATTTTATATTTAATCAATAATTTTTCAATATCATTCGAGGTGGATACATTGAATGACTTTACATTCCCGAGCAGTTCATATTCTTCATCAGTCAAAGAAGCGCGATACACTTCGCCTGATTGGTAACAAAGGTCGCTGTACATTCGCAACAATTCAATGGAGGCGCCTGTTTCTATAAGATTTGCCTTGTTCCCGTGACTGTGTCGTAAATCTGCTGAAATTGTTTTGCACGCATCTGCAATAATTTTATCTGAGGCATCTACTCCAAGATAATTAATTACCCGCCTAACCTCGGATTGAGAATCAAGGAAGTAAGATTCAAAATGCGTAATCAGGCTAACGCTTGGGTCGGTCGCAACAAGCAACTGTTGATAATATTTCAACCAAAGATCGTAAGAAAAGGCGCTTGAGGCATATCCACGACGCGTAAGGGAATGAAAAACATCATAAGGATTGCGCAAACAAATGACAATTTTCAAGTCGGGAATAAGGCTTTTCCAAAAAGGCAGTGTTAGAGAGCCTCTTGGATCCTTCCAGCCCCATATTTGGTATTGAGAAAATTCACTAATGAGCTCGCGAGCTCGCTCACGGATTGGTAAAAGGCGGCTACTTTCTTCCCACCCGTCCACTAAGTTGGGGGGCAAGTCCCAGCTACCCCCAAAAACTGCTAGTATTTCATCGCTTATAGCTTGAAATTTAGCATTCTCCCAAAATCCTTCGGGGTTGTCTTCAGCAGCTGGGATTAAGTCCTTCTCTTCCCCAAGATAAACGCCGCAAAGATTCAACAATCTGGCAATCATAGAAGTGCCGGAGCGGTGCATTCCCGCAATTAAAACAACCATGATGCCTCCACCAAATCAACGCCAGAAAAATGTGAGTATTTTTTATAAAGTATTTTTTTCACGAAACACCAACGATTTGCATTTGCATTTCTCCATCCAAATTACAAAGCCCGCCATGTAAATCAACACCATGATTTCGAAGTGGGCGAACAACTTGAATTACTCCTGCAGATTTTATACTTATCACCGGAATTAATTTCTCTCTTATATCCGTTATTGACAGTTTCTCTTTTTGGGCAAAATCTAAAGGACTCATTGCAAATAAATTGAGGTTGAAAATATAATTCCCCGGCGCCAGATCCAATTTCATAAGCTGCCTGCAATACATAAATTCTTTTTCTTGAAATCGCAATGGATGGTCAAGACCGAGTTGCAGAGAATTTTTGCCGTGAATAAATAAATTTTTGCCGGTTAAAAGATTGATACCCGCAATAGGGACGCCCATATTTTCTTTTGCCTGGTATACAAAATAAAAACGGGCAGTTTCTCCCTGATTAAAAACCAGACGCGGATTATTTTCTGTATTGCAAACCAATAAATGAATTAATTTCGCTTGATCGTTTTCTGATTTTTGAGGTAATGCACTTTCTTCGAAAAGAGATTCGGCGGGCCATTCGAATTGGGCTGGCGCGAGATTTAATTCAATATGCTTCGAGGAAACATAATCTTCTTCCATATAAGCAATAGATGCCTTTACCTTTATACCTTTATCTTTTTTTATTTCAAAATACTTTTGAATTGCAAGGTCAGCCGAGCCGTGATACGAAACAGCCCCGTTTTGCAGTACGATAACGTCGTCACAATATTGACTCACTGTGCCGGTGCTATGGGTTACTAGAATAATGGCCGTGTTTTGCTTTATTAACTCTTCAAGACGGGCGTAACATTTCTGTCTGAAAAAAATATCGCCAACTGCCAACACTTCGTCAAGAATAAGGATATCGCACTCTAGAAAGGCAAACATAGAAAATGCCAGACGAATCCGCATTCCACTGGAGTATAGACCCAGAGGTTGATCAAAAAACTCTTCCAACTCCGCAAATTCGCTGATTTGCTCCATCTTTTCTTCAACATAGCCATCTGGAAACCCCAAAAGCTGTGCGCTGCGGACAATATTCTCGCGCCCAGACAAATCATCATCCATACCGCCGCTTAATTCAAGCAGAGAAAGGACCTTGCCAGTAGTTTGGTAAGAGCCTGACGTTGGTTCCAGCACACCTGTAATGATCTTGAGCAAGGTACTTTTTCCGGCACCGTTTGGGCCGATGATACCCAAAAACCCTCCTTTTCGTACTTCAAAGGAGACATCCTTCAACGATTGAAAGTTCTTATGATACGCACGCTTACCAAAGGTTAACCATTCTTTAATGCGTCCCGTCGTATTGGGGTAAATCTTAAACACCTTACTCAGGTTCTCGACCTTTAGAACAACATCGTTTGTCATAATAGGTCCTTCACCTCGTTACGGAGCTGGCGCGAAATCATCTGAGATATGATCAAAAAACAAACAATCCAAAAGCCTATGGATAGCCACGCTTCAAATGATGGTAAACGATGCTCAATTAAGACATCGCGAAACGAGCGAATGAAATAATAAGGCGGGTTAAGACTCATAAGACGGCGCAACCAGTCAGGAAAATTATCATCGGAAAACATGATGGGCAAAGTCCAGCGCCATAACTGCAAAATAACCGGGATAACCTCACCCAAGTCTGGAAAAAGAATACGCAAGTTTGCAAGCGGGATTGCCATTCCAAACCCCAATAACAACAGGAAAACGGCAGAAACTGGCATAAGAAGAATTCGCCAGGTAAGCGGGTTACCTGCAATAAGACTTATGGGAAGTAGCAAAATAAGATAGATTAAAAAAGAAAAACCTGAAAGCAATGCTTCTTTGAAAACAAAAACTTCAGCAGGGACTAATGAGCGACGCATGTACAACGCATTCGATTTAATTGCACTGCTTCCGCGGCTGATCATTTGCGAAAAAGCGAGATAAGGAAAAAGACCGGATGTAAGAAACAGTGTATACGAAATACCCTCCCCCCCTCCACTGCGTACGCTCACAAGTTGCGAAAAAACCACTGCGTAGATAATCACTTCAAGCACGGGATTCAAAATCACCCAAAAGAATCCTAACGCTGTTCCAGCGTATCGGTAGCGTAAATCTGTCCAAAAAGACGCCAGTACGTACCGACGATAAAGATATATATTTTTTAACATGTACCCTGTTCTTCGAAAAGTATTTTATATTTCAGCGACTGAATTTTGCCATAACGAGACAAGGATGTCAAGCATGGCATTTTTACGGTTTTATAATTTTAACGCCATGTTTTTTATTCTCCCACAAAAAGAGGCCTATGCCAAGAAAGATCAAGACAATGGAGCCACAAAAATAAGGTGAAAAAAGCGTCCTTGATTTATCGTTACTCAACCGTTGTGCAGAAACTTTAGTAAGGGTTGGAGTGGATGTTGGGGTAAGGCTCTCTCCAAGCGGGGTAGATGTTTGGGTTGGGGTAAATGTATCCGTGGAGGAAACAGGCGCGGGTGTTGTCGTAAGTATCAAAACAAAGAGAGGGGAATTTCCTATTGCCGGTCGAGAGGCGTGTTCCTCCTCAGGTGAAGCGGGGATATGTGCCGGCGTCGGTGTTAATGTCAATGCTGGCGTCGGGGTTAATGTTGATGGTAGAGGAGACACCAGCGCAAGGGCTGCATCCATTTGAATTAAACCCGCGCCTGAATACATATCCCAGCCTGCGGAGCCAATATCCAAAGCAGTGGATTCAATAATGTTTCGAACACCATCGGCGTTATTTATATATCCAAAAAGGATGGAAGCTAGCCCGCTTACATGTGGCGTCGCCATAGATGTTCCGCTGAGTGTGCAATAACTACCGGGGCATAAACTATAAATGTTGACGCCAGGCGCGGCAATATCCACTTCAGAACCATAGCTCCAATATGTGGCGGGTTGATTAAGTGAATCGCTTGCGCCTACGGCCATAACCTCGGGATATTGCGCGGGGTAAAGTACTTGAGATCCGCAGGTGAAATTGCCGGCAGCTGCGATAATTAACACACCTTGATGATAGGCATTTAAAACAGCATCATGTAGAAGTGTCGAGTCTGAACATCCGCCGAGGCTGAGATTAATCACTTGCGCGCCATGATCCGCCGCCCACACAATACCCGCAGCGACATTGGAATAGCTGCCGCCGCCAAATTTATTCAACACCTTTACCGGCATTATTCTTGCTCCCCACGAAACGCCGGCAATACCCACACCATTATCACTGGACGCAGCAGCAATCCCCGCGACGTGAGTTCCGTGACCATAATCATCCTGCGGGAGAGTAGCGCAGGAGACGCTGGGATCGGGGCAGGCAATAAAATTGTGACCCGCGTCAATTTTGCCGATCAGATCCGCGTGACCGTAATCTACGCCGCTGTCTACAATCGCAATGGTGATCAAATTAGAACCTGTGGAAATATCCCACCCTTGCGGCGCGTGGATGGCGGTCAACGCGTATTGACTTGTAAAACTGGGGTCGCTGGGAAATGTGTCTGTAGCAAATACGGCATAATCCGGTTCGGCGTATCTTACACCGGCAATATTTTGCAGCCTCGCAATTTCTGCCTCCACACTGCCTGATGGAACTTCTATAATAAACGCCCCTAATTTATATAACTTCTCGGATTCAACGACATTGAATCCGTTTTCACCAACTCTATCTGCAACCTTGGATACTCTCGCGTTAGATGAGATTCCAACTATGATGCGCGCAACAGAATCTCCGCTGAGAGCATCGCGAACATCGAATGGGTTTTTTGCGTGGGCATTTTCCACGTCAGCCTGCGTAAAGGAAATTAAAAGAATAAAAAAAAGCACAAAGATATGTAACCCCTTTTTTCTTTGTGCCTTTCTTGTGTTTTTTGAGTAAAGCCTCATGAGAGTCGCATCTTAACTCATTGCCAGCTGCAAAGCGTATTTCCAATCCGGAATTTTTAGATTGAACGTATTCTCAAATTTTGCGCAATCAAGCGCGGAAAAAAGCGGACGCGCGGCGGGCATCGGAAATTCTTCCGTCAACGCGGGGGAAATTTCGCGCGCAAGTTGTTCCTGCTTATTTGGATCGAGCGCGAGAATCATCTGCGCCCATTCAAAGCGGCTGGCAAATCCACCACCCGCGAGATGATACAAACCCGCGCGCGCGCGCGTATAATCTTCGCCGCGCGCAAGTATTTGAGTGGTAATCTCAGCCAACATCCGCGCCCACGTGGGGTTGCTGACCTGATCTGTTACCATCCGCAAATGCGACTGTTGACGCGACCATTGCAAAACTTTGCTGACAAAGCCGCCTTGCATCCGCAAACTGTAAACCCAACTGGTGCGAAAAATAAGATGCGCCCCGCCCACGGATTGGATTGCCTGTTCGCCTTGTAATTTGGAAAGACCATAAACACTTAATGGGTTGGTTGCATCTTCTTCGGAATATGGCGAACCTTTTGTTCCATCAAAAACATAATCAGTCGAGTAATGGATCAAAATCGCGTTTAAGCGTTTGGCTTCTTCTGCCAAAACTTCGGGACCAGTAGCGTTGATCGCGAAAGCGAGATCGCGGTCACCTGCGCTTTCGGCTTTATCCACTGCGGTGTAAGCTGTCGCGTTGATGATGATCTGCGGAGATACATCGCGGGCGATTTTTTGAATCGTATCCGCTTTCGACATATCAAAGTCGGGATAGTCAAAAATAGAAATGTCTCCCAATGGAGGTAATGTACGCATCAACTCCCAGCCCAATTGGCCGATTTTTCCAAGCAGAATAATTTTCATCTTTATAAGTCTTTCTGTTAGCCAAGACCTTCGTCTGCTAATCGTAAAAGGTGTCGGCTATAGCCGTTATTTCCGAGCTGCTGGGCAAGGTCGCGCAGCTGATCGCGGGTGATAAGCCCCAGACGATAAGAAATTTCTTCGGGTGAAGAGATCATCAATCCTTGCCGGTCTTCCACTGCTTGCACAAAATTTGAAGCCTGAAGCAGGGACTCGTGCGTGCCGGCATCGAGCCACGCGACTCCGCGCCCAAACGAACTGACCTGAAGCTCACCCATGTCCAAATAAATACGGTTCAAGTCGGTGATTTCAATCTCGCCGCGCACAGATGGTTTAAGCGACTCGGCAAATTGCACCACGCGCTCATCATAAAAATACAAACCCGGAACTGCATAATGGGAGCGTGGCATTTGGGGCTTCTCCTCCAAACTGATCGCTTTGCCCTGCTCATCAAATTCAATGACACCATATCGCTGCGGATCATTCACTGGATAGGCAAAAATCACCGCGCCACTTTCCAGGTTGGCTGCCGCACGCAGCTGTTCGGGCAACCCATGCCCAAAAAAGATATTGTCACCAAGGATGAGACAGACTCGCTCACCGGCGATGAATTCCTTGCCGACCAGAAACGCGTCTGCCAGACCGCGCGGTTCGGTTTGCTCCACGTAGGAAAATTGCAGTCCCCATGATTTTCCATCTCCGAGTAATCTCCTCATCACAGGCAAATCTTCGGGCGTACTGATGATTAAGATATCGCGAATCCCAGCCAGCATCAACATGGACAATGGATAGTAAATCATAGGCTTATCGTACACCGGCAATATTTGTTTACTGCTGGCGATTGTCAATGGATGCAAACGCGTTCCACGTCCGCCTGCCAGAATAATTCCTTTCATATTTGTGTCTCCTATTTGATTACATAATTAACGCGATTTATAGTTGGCGTCCATCCAACCTTTATATTCCTGCTTCTGCCGAATTACCGCGACCCAGTCTGGATGAGACAAATACCAGTTGACCGTATCCAGCAAACCTTGAGCGAGGGTACGGCGCGGTTTCCATCCCAATTCAGTATTGATCTTGTGGATGTCCATATCATAGCGACGGTCGTGACCCGGGCGATCCGTTACGAAGTTAATTAAATTTTTATGGGGTTTATTCTGGGCATCCGTCAATACTTCATCCAATATATCGCATATCGTTTCTACAATGGTCAGATTTGCGGGCTGATTCTCACCGCCAATATTATAAGTCGATCCCGTTTTGCCTTTTTTCAAAACGAGATGGATCGCCTCGCAATGATCCTCCACATGCAACCAGTCGCGGATCTGCTGTCCATCTCCGTATACGGGCAAAGGTTTTCCTTCAATTGCATTCAAAATAATCAGAGGGATTAATTTTTCCGGGAATTGAAAAGGTCCGTAATTATTGGAACAATTGGTAAGTGTATAAGGCAACCCAAAGGTATGTCCGTACGAACGCACCAGATGATCGCTCGATGCTTTAGATGCGGCGTAAGGTGAATTCGGCGCATAAGATGATTCTTCTGTCCATGCTGCTTCACCCGCGGAGAGTGATCCAAAGACTTCATCTGTTGAAACATGATGGAAGCGGACATCATCCAGCGGTAAACCCTTTTCCTGAATCCAATATTTGCGCACCGCGTCTAAAAGCGTAAACGTGCCCATCACATTGGTTTCAACAAATTGTCGCGGTCCAAGAATTGAGCGATCCACATGTGACTCGGCTGCAAAATGTACAACCGTATCAACCTGATATTGACGCAGCAGATCATCAACAAATACCGCGTCACAAATATCGCCTTGAACAAATGTATAGCGCGGATTTGAAGAAACGTCCACCAGGTTTTCCAAACTACCCGCATATGTAAGCGCGTCCAAATTGATCACCTGCACGTCAGGTTCAACGCGCAAAAGGTAATGAATAAAATTCGAGCCGATAAATCCAGCTCCGCCTGTGACCATAACAGTTTTCATATTCAGATCATTTCCTTAATATTTTCAGTAAGATTTTAGAACTAATCAAATAACTCGGCACTACTCAGAGTTTTTGCGTTAATATCTTTTGCAGATAATTCCGGTGCAGCGCCATTAATCAGGGGCCAGTCAATCGCGATTTGCGGATCGTTCCACAAAAGGCTGCGATCCCATTCAGGGGCATAATAATCCGTAGCCTTATAAACCACTTCCGCTTTTTCACTTAGCACGTAAAAACCATGAGCAAACCCGGGTGGAATCCATAATTGCTTCTTGTTTTCTGAAGAAAGGTTTATACCCACCCATTGACCAAAAGTCGCGGAACTCCGGCGAATATCCACCGCTATATCAAATATTTCTCCAAAAATAACCCGCACCAATTTTCCTTGAGGCTGTCGAATTTGATAATGCAATCCGCGCAGCACATTCTGTTGTGAAGCGGAATGATTGTCCTGAACGAATTTCGCGTCAATACCCGCGCCAGAGAAAAGATCGCTCCGATACGATTCAAAAAAGAAACCCCGCGCATCTTCAAATACTCTGGGTTCAATGATCACTACATCAGAAATATGGGTTGGAACGAATTTCATTATCGAGATTTGCCTCCAGTAAAATTTTTAAGTCGACCAACGACTCAAATTATATCCGCTTTACAGGTTTCTGTAAGTTACAAGCGATTTGGATTTTCAAAGTAAAATAATAGGCGTTAACAGTCTTTTTCACTTTAGCAAAAAACAGAATGAACATTCAGATCACTCCAGATATTAAGATCATCGAAGAAACGAAAACCGAGCTCGAACCGCTCTATCGCGTCATCATCCACAACGATGAAATCACACCGATGGATTTTGTTGTGCATGTGTTAAGGCAGATTTTTTTCCTCTCCCAAACAGAATCCGTCATTGTTATGCTCAACGCGCATTACAAAGGCGCGGCGCATGTGCAAACGCTCCCAAAATCCGAAGCCGAAAAACGCATCAACAAAGCCCATTTCGCCGCAGGGCTCGAAGGCTACCCACTCCACTTTTCGATTGAGCCCGAATGACAAACCTCGAACTGCTTACGCAAATCAATCTCGATGATCTCGTCTCATCGTTTGGCTGGAAAAATCTACCCGCGCAACTCTTGCGCAAAATGTTTTTTAAGCCCGCGCAGAAATTCGCCCGGCAAATGCTGGATTTTGATTCCGCCATCGAATATAGCGGACTCCCCGAAGCATCCCACCTCGCCGGTAGACTCTACACTCGCGACATCCGCGTTTTTAACTCCGACCACGTACCTGATTCTGCATTTCTGGCATTGTCCAACCATCCGGGCATGACCGACACGCTTGCGATATTTTCCGCGCTCAACCGCCGCGACTTAAAAATCATCGCATTGGATCGTCCGTTCTTAAAAGCGCTACCCAACACAAGCAAGCAGCTCTTCTATGTCAAAGATGATTCCGCTTCGCGCATGACACTTGTGCGCCAGGTCAGCGGACATCTGCGCGGCGGCGGCGCGGCATTGACCTTCCCCTCCGGTCAGATCGAACCCGACCCCGATATATACACAGACGCAGTTGAATCTTTGAAGATGTGGACAGACAGCGTGGGAGTCTTTATCCGCATGGCTCCTGAAACTGCAATATTACCTATTCTGGTGAGAAATGTAATCTGGGATAAAACCGCAAAGCATCCATTGCTTAAAATAAAAAAGACGAAAGATGAAAGAGAAAAACTAGCTGTTGCATTACAGTTATTGAGTATGGTTGTATTTAAAAGCAGACCGACGACTGTAACAGTTCAAATCGGTAAACCGATCACCGTAAAAGAATTGGGGACAACAAATTCACAAACCATTCACCAGGCTGTGTTACATGAAATGAAAAGCCTGATCGAAAATCCGCCGCAGGGCGCAGGAGTATCTGTCCTTTGAATAAAAATTGGATTCGTAGTTTATTGGTATATTCCTTGCTTGCCGCGCTGCTTTACTTTGCATTACGCAATGCACCATTGACCGAAATATGGCAGACGCTTAAGAGATTACAACTTTGGCAATTACTTATTTTATTATCCATCAATGCCATCATTTATTTACTCATCACTTTGCGGTGGTGGTTGGTTGTTCGTGCGGAATATAAAAACATCGCGTACCTTCCCTTGCTGACTACGCGCATTTCTGTTTTCGGAGTCAGCTATTTCACACTCGGTCCACAAGTTGGCGGAGAACCTTTGCAGGTTTTATATCTACAGCGTAAATACGGCATGAGCTACACGCACGCTACCTCCACTGTGATCATGGACAAGCTGCTGGAATTCCTCGCGAATTTTGTGTTGCTCGTGGTGGGCTTGACAGCGATCCTCGAGGCGGGGATTCTATCCGCGAGCGGAAATAATCTATCCGTAGGATTAGTCGCGTTGGTGATCCTATTGGCGATGCCACTCATTCATATCGTGCTGTTATATCGGGGAGTTTACCCAATATCTGCAATCCTCAAAAAAATATTTAATAATAAATTTGTGCGATTCGTCAGTGCATCTGAAAGAATGGCGGGGAGATTTTGCCAGCGGCATTTGTCGTCGTTGATTGCGGCAACTTTGGTTTCGATATGCGCGGCGATAGGAATGGTGATGGAATTTTTTCTGATCACATCTTTTCTTGAAATTAATTTATCGTTCTGGCAAACCATCGCAGCATGGACAGCGGGCTGGCTGGCGTTCCTCGTGCCGCTGCCGGGCGGATTGGGCGCGCTGGAAGCAAGCCAGGTCTTCGCGCTGGGCGCATTTGGAATTTCGGCAGCATCGGCAATCAGCGTGACATTGTTGATTCGTGCGCGCGATCTTTTGATCGGCGGATTGGGATTGCTGCTTGCGGGTCGGGTAAAATAACTTCATGACGACTCGCAAGATTTTATATTTCACCGCGCCAAAACAAGTTGAAATTCGTGAAGAAACTCTACCGTCTCTCAGCGCAGAAGAAGTTCGCGTTGAAACGATCTGCTCCGCGATCAGTGCAGGAACAGAAATGCTTGTCTATCGCGGACAATTTCCGCAAATTGCGGACGCGCACGATAATGTCAGCAGCGACTTGAAATATCCGCTGGCGTATGGGTATGCGTGTGTTGGAATAATCAAGGAAACAGGTAAACAAGTAGATAAGTCGCTGAAAGACAAATTAGTCTTTGCATTTCAACCCCACACTTCATCATTCATCCTTAATCATTCATCCTTAATTTTTCTTCCTGATTCGATTTCGCCTGAATCTGCTTGCTTTCTTCCCAACATGGAAACCGCTGTAAATTTGGTTCAAGATGCCGCGCCGATTTTAGGTGAAAGAGTTTTAGTGTTAGGGCAAGGAATTGTCGGATTATTGACGACATCTTTATTAAGTGAATTTCCATTGGGAAAATTAATCACCGCAGATTTTTATGAATTACGGCGTAACGCATCAAACGAGTTAAAAATAAGTGCGTCTATGAGTCCAGATAGTTTGAGTACAAAATATTCTCCAAAGTCTGGAGACTTTGGAGTCCGGAACCGGGAGAAATTTGATTTAACTTTTGAACTCAGCGGTTCACCTGCTGCATTAAATAACGCAATTCAATTCACAGCATTTAGCGGACGTGTTGTCATTGGCTCGTGGTATGGCGAAAAACGCGCGCCGATCAATCTCGGTGGAGATTTTCACCGCTCGCGCATCAAGTTGATCTCGTCGCAGGTTAGCACCATCGCGCCTGAGTTATCGGGCAGATGGGACAAATCCCGTCGCTTTGAGGTCGCGTGGCAAGCGCTAGAAAGAATCAAACCCGAGAAATGGATCACGCATCGCTTTGCGTTAAGCGACGCCGCAAAGGCATATCAATTGTTGGATGAAAATCCGCAAGAGACAATACAAGTCATCTTTGATCACACCACCTGAAATTGGAGAACCTATGTACACACTTGGAGTAAGACGGGAATTCATCGCAAGGCACTTCTTGATTGGCGGAGATTGGGGACCTGAAAATTTTCCGAATTCACACCACTACATTCTTGAGTTGCAACTCGAAGGCGCGGAGTTGGATCAACACGGCTATCTTGTTGACATCGTGGATGTAGAAAAGCATCTCGATGAGATCGTTTGTTATTACAAAGAACAAATGTTGAATGAGAAGCCGGAATTCGCAGAATTAAATCCATCCATTGAACATTTTTCGCGAATATTATGCACAACACTCAACGAAAAAATCAAAGCCGAAAATATTTCCGCAATTAAAGTTGTGCTATGGGAACATGAAAACGCATGGGCAGCCTATCGGGTCGAACGTTGAAAGTCAAAGGTCTGACCTTCAATCTTCAACCTTTGACCTTCAACCTTTGACCTTTTCACACATGAAAATTGGACTAATCATTTACGGCTCGCTCGACACACTCAGCGGCGGATATTTATATGACCGCAAGTTGGTTGAATATCTGCGCGCGCAAGGCGATACGGTTGAGATCATCTCGCTTCCGTGGCGCAACTACGCCGCGCATTTAACAGATAACTTCACATTCAAACTTCCATCTAATTTGGACATTTTGATTCAAGACGAGTTAAATCATCCATCACTGATCAATGCGAATCGCAAACCACATCCGTATCCCATTATCAGTCTCGTGCATCATTTGCGCTGCTCTGAACTCCGCGCGAAATGGCAGAATGATCTTTATCGCATCCCCGAGAAAAAATATTTACAAAGCGTGGATGGATTTATTTTCAATTCGCAGACAACGAAATCAGTGGTTAATGGATTAATGGAGAATGGCAAACCTTCGATCGTTGCCTATCCGCCTACGGATCGATTTGGTGAAAGAGTTACAGAAGATGAAATAAAAACACGCGCAGCAGAAAATCCGTTTCGCATTTTATTTTTAGGCAATGTAATGGAACGCAAAGGGCTTCACGTTTTGCTTGAAGCCCTGCGACTTTTGACCTTCAACTTTCAATTCGATATCATCGGCTCGCTTACCACAGAACCCGAATACGCCAAAGCCATGCAGAACCAAATTGCGGCCAACGGTCTATCGTCTGTCGCCCACTTCCACAACGCGTTGAATAACGAACCGCTCACCGAAAAACTTCAGCGGGCGCACTTGCTCGTCGTCCCTTCCAGTTACGAGGGTTTTGGGATCGTCTATCTCGAAGGCATGGGGTTTGGTTTGCCCGCCATTGGGACAACCGCAGGCGCGGCATCTGAAATTATTGCGGATGGCGAGACTGGATATTTGATTCCACCCGAAGATTCTGCAACGCTCGCCGCGCACCTGACTCACCTCGCATCTGATCGGGACGCGCTGATACGGATGTCCACCAATGCTTTGCATCGATACCGTCAGCAGCCCAAATGGGAGCAGACCGCAAAGAGCATCCGCGAGTTTTTGCTCAACATGACAAGATGAGATTGCTTCGTCGCAAAGTACAAGAACGCTCCTCGCAATGACATAAAGAAAGGTTTTTATGGAATATTCGTTCCCGCATTATTTACTCTCCAAACAAAGCGTGGATGACCGCGCGCTGAATCGCAACGTCATCGATTCACTAAAGTCGAATTTGCCAGAAACTCCAATCCGCATCATCGAAGTTGGCGCTGGGATTGGGACAATGTTTGCGCGCTTATTACGCTGGGATATGCTCACGAAAGCAGAATATATTCTCGTAGATGAGATGGCTGAGAACATCGAATCTGCTCGGGAGTGGATTCCGATTTGGGCAGGGCAATCAAATTTGAGCGTGGAGAGAAGCGGGGAGAATCAACTTCGGGTGTTTGATTCAATTCGTGATATCCAAATCAAATTCGAGTGTGCAGATATATTCGAATTCATCCAAAAGAAACCGCAGCCCGCTGATCTGTTGATCGCGCACGCCGTTTTGGATTTATTTCCGATGCCGGAAAGTATGCCGAAGATTCTTTCGCTGACCAAAAATCTGGCATGGCTGACAATCAACTTTGACGGTGTGACTTCGCTTGAACCAACGATTGATCTTGCATTGGATGAAAAAATTGAGCGGCTGTATCACACAACAATGGACACGCGCCCCACAGGCGGAGACAGCCGCGCGGGCAGACATTTATTCAGCCACTTGAAAACAGCGGGCGCAGAGATTCTCGCCGCAGGCGCATCGGATTGGGTGGTTCATGCGGTGAATGGAAACTACATTGCCCATGAAAAATTTTTTCTACATTTTATTTTGCACTTCTTTGAAGAGTCGCTTAAGGGAAATATTGAATTGAATGTGGATGAATTTTCAACGTGGATAACAAAACGCCGCGAACAAATTGAACGCGGCAAGTTGGTATATATTGCACATCAGATGGATTTTTTGGCAAGAACCCCTCTCCCAGAGGGAGAGGGAATTTAGTCGGCGGGTGCACCCGCGAGCATGGGTTCATCGCCGTTATATTTTATTAAGTGGGGCCACTTCCAAACGATAAGGAGTGTGCCGATAACACAGCCGATGCCCCCGCTGATAACAGCGAACGGCGCGCCGAAAAACTGCGCCACAGAGCCTGCCTCGATCTCACCGAGTTGCGGACCACCCTGAAAGAAAATTTGGTTCACACTGGTCATGCGTCCGCGAATAAAATCGGGTGTTTGCAATTGACGAATGGTATTGCGAATGATCGTACTGACGCCATCGGCTGCGCCTGTGGCCGCAATGGCGATCCACGCGATAATGAAGGAAGTGGTTGCGCCGAAAATAATGGTCGCTAATCCAAATACAATCACCGCGCCGAAAAAGAGTATGCCTTGTTTTCGCAACTCCTTGATCTGCGAAATAATCAGCGCAGCGGATACTGCGCCCACAGCCGAAGCCGCGGAAAGATAGCCATACTCAACCACGCCAACATGCAAGACATCTTTCGCGATGATTGGCATAAGTGTATTTGCAGAGGCGAAGAACGTCGCGACAAAATCCAGCAGCATGGTTGAGAGAATGATAGGCCTATCGAAGATGAAACGAATCCCTTCGCGAATCGATTCCATGCTGATGCCTGCGGTTTTTTCTGCAATACTCTGCGGCACGTTTCCGATCAGAGCCAGCGCAACCAGAACAGCTAAAAACGAGATCGCGTTGAAATAATAAACGGCGGCTTGTCCTGCAAAAGCAATGACGACTCCGCTCAGCGCGGGACCCAGCACAGATCCAACTTGAAATGAAGTAAATGTCATACTGAATGCGTTGGGCAGATCTTTTTTAGGAAGCAGATTGGGAATCAACGCCTGACGTGAGGGACCGTCAAACGCAACGGCGATTGCTTGAATGGCGGTGATGATATAGATATGCCAGATGGTCACCTGTCCAAATTGGGTGAACAACGCCAAAGCCAATGCAAGGAACGCCGCGACGCTTTGCGTCACAAACATCACTTTGCGCCGGTCAACAGAATCAGCCAGCGCGCCACCGATAAGGGAAAAAATGATCACGGGGAAAATGCGCGCAAGTCCAATGCCGCCCAGTGCAATGGGGTTTTTATTCAATTGGTTGATGTGCCAAAATAAAGCCCAGAGTTGCATCTGGGTTCCTGTGACGGAGATGAGTTGTCCAAGCCAAAGGTAGAAAAATTTTTTGTGCTTTAAGGAAGGGGGAATACGAAGAAACATAATTATTAAGTTCCCCAGTCGCGTAAATATAAAAAGTCATAACCGATGGTGCGGTTGCTGACCTTGGCAATCGGCGGCTGCATACGTTTGAATTGGTTGCGGCGGATACGTTTCGTAACAGTCTCGACAAAAGTTTTATCAAAACCGGCTTCCATCGTCTCCAGCGGACTATAACGCTGGTCCACCAAAAGATATAAGAGTTTATCCACATCTTCATAGGTAAAGCCTAATTCTTTTTCATCGGTTTGATCTTCCCACAAATCGGCAGAAGGCGGCTTATCAATGATCGGCGCGGGGATGTTCATTGCGCGCGAGAGTTCGCGTACCTGTGTTTTATACAAATCGCCGATTGGATTCATCGCGCTGGCGGAATCGCCATAATGCGTGCTGTATCCAAGTAGTATCTCGGTTTTGTTACTCGTGCCGATCACGAGTCCTTTAAAGACTTCGCTTTGATCGAACAGGACAATCATGCGCTCACGCGCCATGATGTTGCCCTTACGCATATTGGAAATTTCAGGGTCGAGTTTAAACAGCGGCTCGACCATATCCGTGATTTCGATGGTTTTGCTTTGCACACCAAGTTGATCAATGAGCAGTTGCGCGTGATCGAGGGAACCTTTGCTGGAGGCTTTATACGGCATCCGCACCGCGAGGACATTCTCCGCGCCGAGGGCTTCGGCAGCCAACGCGCACGAAAGCGCGGAGTCCAATCCGCCCGAGAGACCGACAACCGCGCGAGACATTCCAACACGTGTGACTTCAGACTTAAGGAAGCCCACTAGAATATTGCGGGCAAGTTCGGTATTGATGGTGAGGTTGATGTCATTCATTAATATCTATCTTCACATGCATAAATGTTTTTACTTTTTCAGCATCGCGAAACGCGGTTTCTGCATCGGATTGGTCTGCCGACGCCCAGGATAACGATATAAAACAGCATAATCCTCCAATCGATCTAGAAATTCCCGACATTCCTCAAAAGAAGAATCAATAGCCAAACATAGTTCAAGCAGTTCGACCAAATTATGAACCTTGGGAAAATCCACCTTATTTTTGAACAAGAAAGCCTTTAGATATTTTTCAGCCATTTGCTGAGAATGAAAACAAACAGCATCATGGTTTCCGCCGCTTACCTCCATTTCCCTTTTTGCAACGGCGTAATCTCCTTCGGCTTTTGATATCCACTCAGCGAGTATTTCGTTCATAAAGGACCCTGCCTCTTTGTAAAATTTCTTTTAAGAAAAAATCGCCCAAATCAATTCGTTTTGAAAGAGATAACGGCGTTTTTACAATCAAGTCCAGACCAAAATGATATTCAATCGCCCTTCGGATGGACACGGATAATTCTCGCTCTTTAAGGGAGGAATCCATAACAATAAGTAAATCTACATCACTCACGGGCGTTGGTTTTCCATAAGCATATGACCCAAACAAAACAATCTTGAGTGGTTTGAATTTTTCCACAATTTGACTGACTACATCATCAATTGCTGCTTGCGGAATGCGATCACGTTTATTGATTGGCAAAACGGATGCATTTCTTGCGGCTGGAGTTATCATCACAAAATTAACCTCAAATCAAATTATACGAGATGTTTGACCCTACTTCTGTAATATCCGCTGCAACTCAGACATGGTCAGGTTTGTGCGCTCATCACGTAATAATGGCAAACGCGCGCGCGTACGGCGGAGTTGATTCAAATCCAATTGCGTAAAGGTGAGGGCTTCTTCGTTGTAAGGTCCGTGCGCGAGTTCTTCACCATTAGGATCAAAAGCCACTGCCCCGCCCCAGAAGTGAAGTCCATCCTCATAACCGACACGATTTGCATGAGCGATAAAAGACGTAAACATGCTCGCGTACGCTTTGGTCACACGCTCCACCCAGCGCGCGGATTCGAGTTTCTCCTTGTCATTCAATCCGCGCCCCGGAGAAGCGGATGAGAACAGCATAATATCCGCGCCATCGAGCCAGAGCAGATATGGCGGCGACGCGTGCCAAAAATCCTCGCAGATGAGCATGCCCACGCGCCCGAAACGCGTATCAAATGCGCGGACAGAATCTCCCCACGCAAAGAATCTACCTTCGTCGAATAATCCATAAGTTGGGAGATAAACTTTATGATGAACGTGCAGCACCTTGCCAGCGGAAAGATACGCGGAGGCGATATAAAACCGGTGACGCGAGTCCTCATCCACAAAACCGACAACGATATCCAGATCATGGCTTTCTTTGAGTAAATGCTTGAAAACAGGATCGTCATCTGTGGGTTTATGCGCGACCGAAGCGACCAGGTCCTGCAAAACATATCCAGTTAAAGAAAGTTCAGGGAAAACGAGCAGATCGGTTTTTTCGGCTTTGGCTTGCTCAATATAAGCCATGTGTTTTTCAAGATTGGATTCAACATCCCCCAATTTGGTGTTGATCTGGGCAAGGGCTAGATTTAGTTTCATTGCCCAAATCTTACCACTAAAAAAACAGACCCCAAAGGTTTTTGAAACCTTTAGAGTCTACCTGCGGGGAGGGGGGGATTCGAACCCCCGGTGGACCGGAGCCCACAATAGTTTTCGAGACTATCCCATTCAGCCACTCTGGCACCTCCCCAAGTTCAAGCGGCGAGATTATACCCGAATTTTTTTACAGTTCAACGCTTTCGTGCAGGTCGGGATAATGTACGCTATCCATATTTTTTTCTTTGAGCAAGCGCGTCAATGTTATGGCTTGTTTTTCTTCGCCGTGCACTAAAAAGATGTGCTTGACGGAATCCTTCACGTTCATCGCATACTTCATCAACAAATCCTGACCCGCGTGACCTGAAAGCCCGCCGATGGTGGCGACATCACATTTGCGCTCGTATACCTCATCAAAGATGCGCACCTGCGCTTCACGATCGGCTAATCTACGTCCCAGCGTCTCAGGTGCCTGCCACGAAACGATACAGATTGTATTCTTTGGGTTTTCAACATTGTTGCGAATGTGATGCACAATGCGCCCGTTCTCAGCCATGCCCGAAGCGGAGATGATCACCATGGGCTCTTTGCGTTCATTCAAGGCTTTTGATTCTTCCACAGATTTGACATACGTCAGCATCTTGAAATCCAATGCTGGGTGACGTGCTTCCAACACAAATTGACGCGTTTCTTCATCGTAACATTCAGGATGATCTTTGAACACTTTTGAAGCATTGACCGCCAGCGGACTATCCACAAAGACAGGCGCACTCGGCACATCGTTATCATGCATCATCTGATTCAAATGCAAGACGATTTCCTGCGTGCGACCCACTGCGAAAGCAGGCACGATCACTTTTCCGCCGCGCTCCAATGTCTTTTTAACTACATCCCTGAATTCGACAAAAGCCTGCTCAGGATCACTGTGACTTTTATCCCCATAAGTTGATTCCATGATCATGTAATCTGCGTAATCGGGCAGCACGGGGTCGCGCAATAAAGGCAGTTTATATCTGCCAATATCACCCGAAAACCACAAGCGGAATTTTTTGCCGTGCTCTTCAATATCCAGCGAAATACCCGCAGAGCCCAAAATATGTCCCGCTTCATAAAAGCGCGCAACTACACCCGGGATCGGCTCGAAGGCATCGCCATAATTCACGCCATCAAATAAACCCGCGACCTTGTCCGCATCTGCCTGCGTGTACAAAGGCTCAATCGGAGATTCGCCGCGCTGTGCGCGTTTCCTGTTCACGAATACCGCATCGGATTCCTGGATGCGCGCAGAATCCGCGACCATCAAACTCGCAAGGTCAACAGTTGCATGGGTTGCAAAAATTTTTTTCTCAAAATCTTTCTTGACAAGATTTGGCAAATTGCCCGAATGATCAATATGCGCGTGCGAAAGAATAACCGCATCCACTTTGCGCGGATCATATTTGAAGTTCAAATTACGCTCATAAGATTCCGAGCGTTTCCCCTGATACATCCCGCAATCCAAAAGCAATTTCGCGCCGTTGATTTCGAGCAAATGCTGGCTGCCCGTCACCGTATGCGCCGCGCCATGAAAACTAATCCGCATTTTTACCTCCAATTACTTTCAATATCTGCGCGCCATACTTCTCAACACGTGAAGGGGTGTCTTTCATCAGCACACTTAATTCTTCAATGTCGTCTGGCGGATTTTCAGAAAGAATAGCCAAATAAGGTTTTGGCAGGATAACATCAGACTCGACGCCCATCTCGATTCCGATTTTTTTTCTCCACGCTTTTAATTTCTCGAACCGACGCAGGAACGCATCATTCTTAACGTCGATCTGCTTGCGCTGAACGAGTGGAGCCTCCACCCCATGTTTGATCGCCGCCAAAACAGAATCACCCCACAAACGAATCTGCTTCTCGCTCAAACCGGCCGCTGAAAGATCAACTTTCAGTTCAGGTGGATTCTTAGACAAGATCACAAAGACGTCATCCATGATCACTTTATAAGGCGGACGATTTAATTTCTCTGCCTCGTGGTCGCGCCATTTGCATAATTGCGCCACAATTGTCAACTCGCGCAGACTAAGGTCTTTGCGCGCCGCAAAACGCATCCACGATTCGCTGCTGATTTTTTGCTTTGCTTCCTCCATAGCGCAAGCGCGGAAAAAATCCTCTTTCGCAAATTGCAAACGATCTGTTTGGATCAATTCTTTTTCAAGGACATCGCGTAAATCAAAAAGGTAATGCGTATCCAACCGCGCATAATGAATCTGCTCCTTGGTCAGCGGACGCGCAGCCCAATTTGCCTTTTGGTGGCGTTTATCGGTGCGGATGCCGAACTTCTCACCGAGCAGCCGATCCAACCCGACGGCGGGATAGCCCAACACGCGCGCGGCTTGCATCGTATCAAATAGATTCGCGAAGTCGAAATGAAAATCGCGCCGCAGACAGATCAAATCATATTCTGCGGCGTGGAATATTTTTTCGATATTCGGGTTTGAAAAAATGGGAGCCAGTATGCTGAGGTCTCTTAATACAAGCGGATCAACGAGATAATCGGCTTTGATTGAAGAGAATTGCATCAGACAAACCTGTTCGCGGAAGGCATGCAGGCTGTTCGATTCGGTATCGACTGCCACACGGCTTTGCGTGGACAGGTCATCTACCATTTGCAGCAAAAGCTGTTTTGTATTTACCCAAACGGGCGGCTGGAGTTCAGACATATTAATTGATTATAAACCTTATACTTTCGGCTGAGAAATTAAAATTACCTTTCAAGTTCCTTTTCCATGACCATGCCGTCTTCGCCATCGTCATAGTATCCCTTCCAAAGATCTGTTGTGACATAGCCCTCTTTCTCGTACATTGAAATAGCAACGTGATTGGACAAACGCACCGTCAAACGGGAGCGCGGCACACCCAGGCTTTTTTCACAGGCACGCAAAAGCGCATGTCCAACGCCGCGGCGTCTGTAACGCAGATCAACAGCAATCGTGGCGACCCATCCCCAACCCTGGCTCGGCCGCGGATCGCCGCCGACGAATCCGATCATCTGGTTATCATCCACAGCCTTAAGCCGGACCACTTCGGGCATGGTCAACATGGCGATCAGATCAAACAGCGACCATGCATCTTTGCCGAAACTTTCTTTTTCCAGTTTATGCAGTGTGTTGAGATCAAGGATGGAGGCTTTGGTAATTTCCATATAAATGGATTGTATCAATAAAAAAGGTGTAGGGACGCAGCATGCTGCGTCCCTACACCTTTTTTTTGTTATTTAGCCTTTTGGGTTTTTACCGAGGAAGTTTTCCATCATGCTGGTAAATTCCATCGGGAAAATAAACTTGGTGGAGGGGCTTGCGCCGAGGGCTTTGAGCGCCTCGAAATACTGCAAGGTCATCGTCTTTTGATCGACAGTTTTTGCGGCTTCAAATATTTTTTCCAAAGCGACTGCAAAACCTTCCGCGCGTAAAGCCTGTGATTGTTTATCACCTTCAGCGCGCAGGATGTTGGATTCGCGTTCACCCTGAGCCGATAGGATCGCGGCCTGCTTGGTGCCTTCGGCGCGATTCTTCGCGGCTTCCTGGTCACCCATCGATTCGGTCACCAGCGCGCGGCGGATACGCTCAGCGGACATCTGGCGGTTCATCGCGTCTTGCACTTCGCGCGGCGGCACGATCTCGCGGATTTCCACATTGGTCACTTTGACACCCCAGCGTTCGGTCACTTCATCCAAACGGGTGCGCAGCATGTTGTTAATATGTTCGCGCTCAGAAAGCACATCATCCAGCGGAATACCGCCGATGACCGCGCGCAGCGTAGTCGCCGCAATACCCGCAGCAGCAGCTTCAAAGTTACCTACCTGCAAAACGGATTGGGCCGGGTCAAGCACCTTGAAATACCACAGGAAGTCAATTGAAATGGGAGCGTTATCTTTTGTGATCGATACCTGATGCGGCACTTCGCGGAGCTGCTCGCGCAAATCCACTTTAATGGGGCGATCCACACCGGGGATGAGGATGACCAAGCCGGGCCCCTTGGGTTTGTCCAGCACGCGCCCTAAACGAAAGACGACCAGGCGCTGATATTCCGGCACAACGCGGATCATATTGAAGAGCGCAATGACACCCACGAAAAGCAATGCGCCAACAATACAAAATAAAGTACTGCCAATCAAACCATTCATAGTTGTTTCTCCTTATTATTGAATAAAAATATGAACTTATTCGACCTTTTCAACCACGAGAGTAAATCCCTCGCGGCGTATCACACGGATATGACTTCCACTTGCAATTTTCTTTTCACTGCGGGCTGACCACAACTCCCCATTCACATACACGCTGCCATCATTTTGGATGACAGTCCGCGCCTCGCCCGCCTGACCAATTAATGCTTCGAGATCATGCGTGGGACGGGTGGTCAATGTCTGCAAAAACTTGATCGCCACAAACCAAAATATTCCCGCGAGGATTCCCGATGAAAGCAGGGCAACGATCGGGTTGACCGAAAACCACTCGTCTTCATTCGCAAAAAGGAATACCGATCCCATCACCAGCAAAAAAATGGAAACGCCGAGAAATATCTTTTTGCTTGTTTTGGCGGCGTACCCAAACGGGATGACGCTCAAAATCAACAGCGCCAACGCCCACCAATTGATGGATAGATTGTAGGCCGCGTAGCCCGCCAGCAGGAAACAAAAGATCGCGCCGATTTCCAGAACCCCCGTCCCCGGCGTGACCACAGCCAGCAAAGCCAATATAATACCGCTCAGCAAAATCAGATATGCAAAATTGGGATCCAGTAGAAAGTCCATTGTGCCTCTGTTTGATTATACAACAAGATGAGAGGTTTTAATTCTGATGAAGTAGGGGCGTGAATTTAAGTTAGAATAAACTCGTTAACAAATCCATATCATGAAACTGGTTAAAAAATGACAAAAAAAGATTACCTAGACCAAATTATTCAAGGAGATTGTGAAAAAGTTTTAGAAGACCTTCCAGACAACTCGATTGATTTAATTTTCACTTCCCCGCCTTATGCTGATCAACGAACAAAAACTTATGGCGGAATCAATCCCAATCATTATGTAGATTGGTTTTTACCCAAAGCCGCACAATTCAAACGCGTCTTAAAACCTACAGGCACCTTTATCTTGAACATCAAAGAACGAGTTGTTGATGGGGAGCGTCACACTTATGTAATTGATCTAATTATAAAAATGCGAGAACAAGGCTGGTTGTGGACAGAGGGATACATTTGGCATAAAAAAAATTCTCAGATCGAGAAAAGGTAAAGAAATGAGTTACGAAAGAAAAATCCTTGAAAACTTACGAATGCCAACTCAAAAAGAAGTTGAACAGGCATTATTGAAGTCACTATTTAAGAATAATGGAGTGATTAAAGAATTTGGAGTTGGAGAAAAAGTTGTCGAAGAAATTGCAGATGATTTTCATCTGAGTGAAGAACAACGAGCAACTTATCTCGAAACTATTTACAGAAAAGAGAATCGGGTAAAAAAATCTAATCTTTGGCATCGCTTGTTATTTCGTGCCGCAGATTCACTAGCCAAGAAAAACTTAGTTTCCCGCCCCACACAAACAATTTTACTTACAAACAAAAAAGAGTGGATGCTTACAGAAGATGGCTATAACCAAGCACTCCAGTTATTACACATCCCTGTCGCACAAAAAGAGATATTGCCAATAAAATCCTATGAAGTCGAAAAGATAGTAAAGAAAATGCAAAAGCAAGAGAGAAAGGAAAACTACAATCCTTTCGAAAACAAAAAGGTTGTAAAAACTACCCGAGAAACCAAGATTCGCAATCGCGCATTCAGTCAAGTAATCAAAGAAGCCTATAATTTTAAATGCGCGGTCTGTGGCATGAAAATCTATTCCCCAGATCGTTTGCAATGGGAAGTAGAAGCCGCGCATATTGTTCCCCATTATGCAAACGGGAAGGATGATATTTGGAACGGAATAGCTTTGTGCCGGTTACATCATTGGGCATTTGATATCGGGTGGTTCACTTTGAGTGATAATTTCAAGATTCTTGCATCGGGAAAAATCAAAAACTTGCCAACCGATCTAGGAAAATTGGGAAATTATGATTTTATCGGGCAACTGACAAAGGAAGATCTTATGATTTGTCTGCCTGAAGAAAAGGAGATATACCCACACCCCAATGCCATTAAATGGCACAGAGAAAATATTTTCAGCCAATAAACTTGGAGGAACCATGAAAGATAGAAGTGGAATTTTTTATTCAATAAACATAGACGACATTCAAAGAGTTGCTTTTGAAGAAATTGAAAGGGAATTAACTGATGAGGAAATTGACAATTTGATTAGGTCTGATGCAATTGCCGATAGAATTCCGTGGCACGATGCGATAGCCACTGCTATTTACGAATTGATCACTGAAAGTAAAAAGTGACATGTTTTTTCCATTCACCAATTGAGAAAATAACACATGGAGCCTCAGTGAACCTTCAAAAAATTTGCGTAATCGGACTCGGCTATATCGGCTTGCCGACAGCCTCCACCTTTGCCGCACGCGGGATCAACGTGCTCGGCGTGGATATTAATTCACACATCATCGAAACCTTGAATAGAGGTGAGATTCACATTCATGAGCCCGGCTTGCATGAAGCGGTAAAACAAGCGCTTGGGTCAGGCAACTTCAAAGCCGCAACCAAACCTGAAGAGGCGGACGCTTTCATCATCGCTGTGCCGACACCGTTCAAAGAAAATGAATTCGGCGAATACAATGGCGCAAAATATAAACTCGCGGATATGCGCGCGGTGATCTCAGCCGCAGAATCAATTGTCCCATTTTTGAAAAAAGGAAATCTCGTCGTGCTGGAATCCACCTCCCCGCCGCGCACGACCACCGATCTGATTGCGCCAATCTTAGAGCGCAGCGGACTCAAAGCCGGTATCGACTTCCACCTCGCATATTCGCCTGAGCGCGTTTTGCCGGGACAGATCATGCGCGAGTTGATCGAAAACGCGCGCGTCATCGGCGGCGTGACTCCCGAATCCGCAAAGGCGGGACGCGATCTTTACGCGACCTTTGTCAAAGGGCAGATCATCGAAACGGATGCGACCACCGCCGAGATGGTCAAGTTGATGGAGAATACCTACCGCGATGTGAATATCGCCATCGCCAATGAATTCTCGCGCCTCGCGGATAAATTCGGCGTGGATGTGTGGGAAGCGATTGAGATCGCGAGCCTGCATCCGCGCGTGAAAATTCTCAGCCCGGGCCCCGGTGTCGGCGGACATTGCATCAGCGTTGACCCGTGGTTCTTCGTCGAAGCCGCGCCGGAATTGACTCCGTTGATCTATCATTCGAGGCAGGTCAACGACGCGCAGCCGCATTTTGTCGTGGAGTTGATCAAGCGCGCGCTGGGCGACTTGAAAGACAAAAAGATCGCCGCGCTCGGTCTCGCATACAAACCCGATGTGGACGACCTGCGCGAATCGCCCGCGAATGAAGTTGTGCATCTGCTTCAACATCAAGGCGCGCAAGTGAAAGCATGGGAACCGTTCAAGCCCGATGCAAATATGCCGGGCATTCACATGGCTGCCTCATTTGAAGACTCAATCAAAGACGCCGATGCGCTTGTGCTGTTGGTGAATCACACAGCATTTAAAAATCTCAACCCCGAAGAAGTCGCCAAGCAAACCAAAGCGCGCATTGTGATAGACACAGTCAACGGATGGAGTAACGAGGATTGGACAAATGCGGGCTTTCAGTTTTCTCGTCTCGGCGACAATAAATCCAAAATCGTAAATCGTAAATCGTAAATTGAAAGTCCTCTCCGTATTTGGAACCCGTCCCGAAGCCGTGAAAATGGCGCCGATCGTCCGCTTGTTGAAACAAACAGCGGGAGTAGAAGCGCGCGTATGCGTCACCGCGCAGCATCGTCAAATGCTTGATCAAGTCCTGCATCTGTTTGAGATTACGCCCGATTATGACTTGAATTTAATGCGCGACGACCAATCGCTGGCGCAACTCAGCGCGGCCATCTTTACACATCTTGATCCCGTGCTTGCAGATTTCCAACCCGATTGGGTTCTCGCGCAAGGCGATACGACCACCGTTGTGATCACCTCCCTGCTCGCGTATTATCGGCGCATCAAGTTTGGACACGTGGAAGCGGGATTACGCACGCACGACAAGTGGCAGCCTTTCCCCGAGGAGATCAATCGCCGCGTAGCTGGCGTCAGCGCGGATATGCACTTCGCGCCGACAGAATGGTCGAAGCAAAATCTTCTGCGTGAAGGGATCGACGAAAACATCATCAAAATCACGGGCAATACGGTAATCGATGCGCTGCAATACGTTTCAAAGCAACCTGAACCCCAAGAGATCACCCAACTAATCACTAATCAACTAAGAACTAATAAACTAATTCTCGTCACCGCACACCGCCGCGAAAATTTCGGACAGCCAATTGAGGATGTTTGCCGGGCGCTGATCGAGATTGCAAAACGCGGAGATGTCGAGATCGTCTATCCCGTACATATGAATCCGAATGTGCAGGAGCCGGTGAATAGATTGCTCAAAGGCGTGAAGCACATCACATTATTGCCGCCCTTGGATTATTTGCCGCTGGTGCATTTGATGAAACACGCCACGCTGATTTTGACTGACTCAGGCGGGATACAGGAAGAAGCGCCCGCGTTTGGGATTCCCACGCTGGTTTTGCGCGAAGTGACCGAACGCCCGGAGGGAGTGGCAGCGGGGACGCTGAAACTCGTGGGAACAGCAACCAACCGCGTGGTCGAAGAAACGACGCGGCTGCTGGAGGATCCAGCTGCGTATGAGAAAATGGCGCGGGCAGCCAATCCGTATGGGAATGGTCACGCGGCAGAAAATATCCTGCAGGCCTTGATGGCGTGACATACAATTTCGCAAGGATGGGAAAGTCCATAAGGTTCAGGGTATAAATTCTGAGTATAATAAAGATGGTAAACACAATGACTTTACGCCGATCATTCACACTTGTAATCATGTTGCTCCTACTCGGTTCGAGTTGGATTCCAGTTAACGCACAGAGTCTGGATAATAAATATTTCAGCGAAACGGGGCATAACGTCAGCGGGGAATTTCTTAAGTTCTACAATAGCAATTTAAACGCCACATTTTTATACGGATACCCGATCACAGAAGAGTTCACGAGCAAAGACGGCAAAACGACACAATATTTTCAGCGCGCGCGTTTTGAGTATCGAGCTGATTTGCCTGAAGGACAACGCATACAGGTCACTTCACTTGGCAGCCTTACTTATGTCACCACTGGAAAATTGGATGTGGCAAACACATTCGCCTGCCGTAACTACCCAGAAACGGGATACGCAGTCTGCTTTGCCTTCCTTGAGTTTTTCGATCAATATGGCGGCGTGGCGCAATTTGGTTATCCGATTTCGGGATTTGAATATCACGAAAATAAACTCGTGCAATATTTTGAAAAAGCGCGGATCGAGTGGCAGCCGTGGAAGCCTGAAGGCCAGCGCGTAGTGGTATCGGATTTGGGGCGCGTGTATTTCGATAAGTTGGGCGAAGACCCGGGGTTGATCCCGCCTGTCCTGCCGCGCGACAATACAACCGTGCGGACTGTAATCAGTTTGCAGGTACGCGCTTTTGTATGGAAAGCCGTAACTCTCGCAACAGACTCGGAATTGATCTTTGTAATTGTGCAGGATCAAAACTTGCAGCCGGTGACAAACGCGAACTGCACATCCATTGTACATTGGCCCGACGGTCACAATGATTCATACGCGCTGACAACCAACTCAAATGGCGTGAGCATCATCTCGCTTTCCTTTGCCAGCCAGCCGTATGGGAGTTTGGTCTACGCAGATGTTTCTTGCACATACAACGGTCTGAGTGGGAACACAACGACGTCATTTAGGATTTGGTATTAGCAAGCAGCCCGCCCATCCGCCATCAACTGTAGTAAAAACGAACTCACCCCGAAATTAAGGTTTCGTGGGTGAGTTCGTTTTTATAAGCAAATGGGACGCAGATAAACGCTGAAAACGCGGATTTTTTTGTCCTGTTCCGCGTCCATCCGCGCTCGTCAGCGTCCCATTATTAAATTCGGGATGCGTCATGTTTTACTACGGTTTCTGATTTGCTGGTCTTCAACCAACTTCGAGCTGAATGGTTACACTGTCGTCTACTTTAAGGTTTTCCGATTTTTGGACGCTCATTCTAATGGGTACAAGATAACGGCCATCTTTAGGGAACAGAGAAGTCTTCCATTCAGTTTTGCCAATCCGTACATGGACAGGGATTACTCCCCAACCATATGTGACCATGGCTGAGATTGCTTTCAAGTCACGACTCGGCTCTTCCGGGACAGCAACGAAGAGAAAAGGGGCTGGACCGCGCCAATAGAAAATTTTGCCTTTGAACTCGATAGTCATTGACATAGTATATCAAACACCCAATGACTTGCATTAACGGAAGTTCAGATTTTTCTATTTTGCGCCGTCAATTTTTTCAAGCACATCCGTCAATATCGTTTTTGTAACCTGCTGAAACAGACGTACTCTTTCGGGGCGAGAAAGCACCCGGTTCTCCTTGCCCAATTCCTCTTCAAAAAATTGGGACGATGTGAGCGGAGTGACATGAAAAGATACAAAGTGCGTAAGGTGAGTCATTAAGGTGGAAATAGGAGTTGCACATTAGGTGTATTATTATCATTTCAATATTATTATCGTTAATGCAACACCCAAGATTTTAAGACATATTCGGTTATCATATTGAACGTCACTTTGTAATTATCTTGTTTCTAAGTTTAATTAACCTACACAAATAAAACTCCGAAGGAATGGAATGATCATAGATTTGCTCTTAAGGATTGAACTGCATAAAGCGAATTAATAACATGTAAATTTTTATTTAAAGGTAATGCCATTATGTTCACCCTGCCCAATTATCTTCCCATCAACAAACTCTACGAGAGCCCCCACTCGATCATTTATCGCGCACAAAATATTAAGACCACTCTCCCGGTCATTCTCAAAATCCTTCAGCCTGCCTACCCCTTGCCGGAAAAAGCCGCCCGCTTTAAACGCGAATACGAAATCACCCGCAGCCTCTCTAAAACAATCCCAGATGTAATCGCGCCCTACAGCCTGCAAATCCATGAACATCAATGGGTGATCGTGATGGAAGACTTCGGCGGCGAGTCTCTGGCAAAACTCAATATGGCAGGGCGATTAACGCTTAACGAGTTTTTGACACTTGCCATCCAGATCGCCGGCGTATTGATACGCATTCATCAGCATGGCGTGATTCATAAAGATATCAACCCTGCAAATATCATTCTCAACTCGCAAACCGAACAACTCAAGTTCATCGACTTTGGCGCTTCAACCCAACTCACGCGTGAGACTCCCATCTTTCGAATTCCCGACCTGCTGGAAGGAACACCCGCCTATCTTGCGCCAGAGCAAACCGGGCGCATGAACCGCTCGCTTGATTACCGCGCAGATTTTTACTCACTAGGCGCAACGTTTTACGAATTGCTAACCGGCAAAACACCCTTTCCTACTACCGACATTTTGGAATTAATACACTGCCACATCGCCCGCGCGCCGCAGTCACCGCATGTCCTTCGCCCGGATATCCCGCCTGCCGTAAATGCCCTCGTACTGAAATTGCTCGCAAAAAACGCCGAAGACCGTTATCAATCCGCACATGGGCTTAAAACCGATTTGGAAGCCTGCCTGCGCCAATATCAAGCCAGCGGGCGCATCGATTCAATCACACTCGGCGAGTACGATTACTCGGACCAGATTCAATTGCCGCAAAAACTATATGGGCGCGAAAATGAGATTACGGCCCTCTTAACTTCAATGGAGCAAGTCGGTGCTAATGTACATACTTTAAATCTCATCACAGGTCACTCCGGGGTCGGCAAGTCTGCACTGGTGCAGGAAGTCTTCAAAAGCCTTCAACCTGGATATTTTCTCACCGGCAAATTCGATCAATTTAAACGCGGTATTCCTTACTTTGCCATCCTCCAGGCTTTTCGCGGACTGATGCAGCAATTACTGGCTGAAAGTGAAGAAAAAATTACATTGTGGCGCGAGCGTCTTTTGAATGCGTTTGGATCCAACGGGAAAATTATGATTGATATGCTGCCCGAAGTAGGGCTTATCATTGGTACCCAACCACCCGTGCCGGATTTGTCTCCCATCGAAGCGCAAAACCGCGTTCACCTCCTCATCCTCAATTTCCTTCGCGTCTTTGCCATGATCGAATATCCTTTAGCGCTCTTTCTCGATGATTTGCAATGGGCGGATGGCGCTTCACTCGACTTGCTTGAGTATCTTTTACTGGAGACTGATATTCAAGGATTCCTGGTTTTCGGCGCATACAGTGATAATGAAGTCAGTGCAGGGCATCCGCTTATGATGACGCTCTCGAAAATAGAAAAGGCTGGAATGCAGGTCGATACTTTGAATCTCCAGCCGCTGGGACAGGTGGAGGCCACCCATTATTTGGCAGACGCCCTTGCCTGCAAACCCGATCAAGTTGAGCCTCTCGCTGAGTTGCTGTTAGCCAAAACAGACGGCAACCCTTTCTTTCTGGGCGAATTTCTAAAAGCCCTTCATGCTGATGCCTTGCTCACTTTCTCACCTCCTTCAGAACAAAAAGCGGGCGGTTGGCAATGGGATCTTGGACAAATTCAATCCCGCAACCTGACGAATAATGTTGTCGAATTACTGGCAAATAACGTGAAACAGCTGCCGTTGCAAACACAGCAGATTTTGAAATTGGCGGCTTGTCTGGGTAATCACTTCGAACTGGAAACATTGGCACTGGTTGCGCAAAAAGCCACACATGAAACTGCGCTGGATTTATGGCCCGCGCTTAATAAAGGAATGCTTCAACCGCTGAGCGCTGCCTACCAACTCGCGGAATTGGATGTGGAAGGCTTTGCCGAATCAGTGACTGTGGAATACAAGTTCGTCCCTGATCGCCTTCAGCAAGCTGTCTATTCCCGCATGCCCGAAACCGAACGGCAGGCCGAGCATCTTCATATCGGACGCTGGCTTTTTGAGAAAATTCCGGCGGATGAAAGGGAAGCGCGCATCTTTGATATCGTCAATCATCTGAACCTCGGCAGCGCGCTTATACAGGATGAAAGCGAGCGCGACCATCTGGCCGAATTAAACTGGCAGGCGGGGAAGCGCGCAAAATTATCCGCAGCGAATGCACCAGCTTATTCATACCTGAATTCCGGTTTGCAATTGCTCAATTCTCAACCCATTAGCGAGGAAGAGATTGATATGAACGCTGCTCAGAGTTGGGAGCGGCGTCCCGCTTTGACCCTTGCCCTGTGTGAAGACGCCGCAGAATCAGCTTACTTAAGCGGGCAAATGGACAGGATGGAAAATCTCATTGAATGTGTTCTCAACCACACCCATACTATCTTGGAGAAAACCCGCATCTACGAGATCAAGTCTCAAGCCCTGGCCTCAGAAGGTAGATTCGCCGAAGTGGTGCAAACCAACCTGCCAGTGCTTGCGGCGCTAGGTATGCATTTACCTGCCAAGCCCGGTTTTTTACACATCGCGTTGGCTTTAGTTCAATCCAACTTCACCCTGGCGGCTGGACATCCGGAAGTTCTGATAGGCACGCCAAACATGACCGACCCGCGCGCTTTGGCGGTAATGCGTTTGTTAATTCATTTAGGCCCGGCAACTTATCTTAGCAATCCAAACTTATTTCTTTTACAAACACTGAAAACGGTGATCACCTCAGTTCGGTTTGGAAACACTCACTCTTCGCCCGCTGCCTATTCTGCTTACGGGCTGGTTCTCTGCGGCGCGATTGGCAAAATCGACTCAGGCTATCGCTTGGGCAAGGTTGCTGTCCAATTGGCTGAACGACCCGATTCGCGGCCATACTACGCACGCACTGCATTCACCTTCGAATATGGGATCAGACACTGGAAGGAACCCTTACGGGCAACATTGCTTCCGTTATTGACCGCCTATCAAACCGCTCTGGAAACTGGCGATCTGCAATATGCCGCTTACTGCTTGAACAATTACTCGTGGAACATTTGGCTGGCCGGTCAGGATCTGCCTCAAGTTGAGCAGACACTGAGGACCTACAGCGAAATTTGCCGTCAGATTAAACAAAACTATCCGCGGATGAACATTCAAATTTATCAGCAAGCCGCGCTCAACCTGATGGAGCAGACAATCGATCCACGTAAATTAAGCGGATACATCTGTGATGAAGATGAAGTATTGCCGCGTCTTTTACAGGCCAAAGCCTTTCTTTGGGTATACAACCTGTACATTTTAAAAGCCTTCCTGTGTTATTTGTTTGGCGACTATTCAGCCGCTCTGGAAAATATTGGGTTGGCTGAGAAGTATAAAGATTCAGTGATTGGCTCTTATACATCTGTTCTCCTTCCGTTCTATCGCTCACTGACCCAGCTGGCGGTGGCATTGGAGCGGCCGGAACCGGAACGCTGGCGGATGCTTAAGCAAGTGAAGTCCAGCCAGAAGCAATTGAAAAAATGGGCAGACCATGCCCCGGCCAATCACAAACACAAATGGCATTTGGTAGAAGCGGAACTGGCGCGTGTACAGGGACGTTTCGCCAGCGCGCGCGAGCATTACGATCAGGCTATCGCGCTCGCCCATCAAAACGATTTTCTACATGAAGAGGCGTTGGCTTGCGAATTGGCCGGGCGCTTCTACACGGCGCGCAACCAAACTCGACAGGCACGCTATTATTTGCGTGACGCGCATTCCATTTATCGCAGTTGGGGGGCAACTGCCAAAGCCAGGGATCTTGAAACTCATTACCCACACTTAGTTGATTTGACAGGCAAGGCCTCTACTGAAGAGGACGTCTCACGAACCACAGACCGCTACGTGGCTACGACATTTGACCTCGCCAGCATCCTGCAAGCTGGGCAGGTACTCTCTGTTGAAATTACGTTCGACAAGCTGCTGACCAAACTCATGCAGGTTGTTATCGCTAACGCCGGGGCGCAAACGGGTTATCTTCTGCTGGAGCAAGCCGGTCAATGGGTGATTGAAGCAAAGGGCACAGTGGGTAGTCCCGAGATATCCATTCTGCAAGCGCTTCCCGCGCATCCAGATTTACTACCCATGACACTTCTCAATTTCGTCGTGCGCACACGCGAGAGTCTTGTACTGACCAACGCCGGCGAAGACAATACATTTCGCAATGATCCATATGTCCAAACTCGGAAGCCGCTCTCGGTATTATGTATGCCGCTTATTTATCAGGGCAGAGTCACTGCCCTGCTATACCTGGAAAATAACCTTACCTCCCACGCATTCACCCCCGCCCGACTAGAGACTCTGCGCTTGCTTTCGGCGGAAGCGGCCATTGCGCTGGAAAATGCCCGCTTGTACGCCGCGCTGGAAAAAAACAGCCGCACGCTTGAAGAAAAAGTGGCGGAGCGTACTCGCGATCTGCTCGCCGCAAACACTGAATTGGAACGTCTCGCCAATCACGACTCGTTAACCGGCGCGCTCGCTCGCCGCCGATTTTTTGAACTCGCCAATCTTGAACATGAACGCTCCAGGCGCTACGGACGTCTTTTTAGCATTCTAATAATCGATCTCGACCACTTCAAGAAAATCAATGACACTTTTGGCCACGCAGCGGGCGATGTTGTTTTGCGGACAGCCGTGGAATACATGAGCAACATTCTCCGCAGCAACGATTTGCTGGGCCGCTATGGCGGCGAGGAATTCCTCATACTTTTACCTGAAACCACTCACGCAGGCGCGCAAATCATCGCTGAACGGATCCGGCAGGCGGTGGCGTCCAAGTCTGTAGATTACGAAAACACGTCTATTTCCATTACCGGGAGCGTTGGCCTGGCAAGCCTGCAAGAAGGTGAAAGTATTGCGCAAATCGTGAATCGTGCGGATGCTGCGCTCTACGCTGCCAAACAGACCGGGCGCAATCGTGTCGTCAGTCTGGAAGCAAATTAACTCACCTTACGCAGCTTACAATCCCGAAGGGATGAAACGATTATAGAAAGTCGCACGCAGATATTCAAATCCCGAAGGGATGGCATGGTTCGCCTCACAAAAACATGACACCTATTTCGACAGGCTCAATACACCGCCTTCGGGGTTTATCGTGGTAATCGCGCATAAGCCTATAATCATTTCACTTGTTTCGGCAGGCTCAACACATCGCCTTCGGAGTTGGTTTTGCGTAAGGCGAGTTGACAATCTTTCAGGGTTATTTTCAATCAGGCCAGTCAACTGTATTTATCTTTGACATCGTGTGCAGCAAAACATGTCAGGCTGTTTGCTCCCTGCGCCGTCCCCGGCGCAGGGTTTCCTCGCAAAACGCCGCCGAGGACGGCGGCTGGAGCATAGGTTAATGACAACCTTTGCATGCACACTTGACATCAAACTGTCAACTGGGTAGTAAATCTTTGGTTTATAATCCGTAAACTTATGAGTAAACAAAAAGTTGTAGTCGCCATGTCTGGCGGAGTAGATTCATCTGTTGCGGCAGCTTTGCTTAAAGAGCAAGGCTATGACGTGACAGGCATGATGATGCGTTTGTGGTCTGAGCCGGGCAAGGAAGAATCCAATCGCTGCTGCACACCCGATGCGATGGCGCAGGCGCGCCGCGTCGCGGGCATTCTGGATATCCCATTTTATGTGGTGGATGCGAAGGATGTTTTCCACGAGACTGTTGTGCAATATTTTCTGGATGGATACGCGCGCGGGGAGACGCCCAACCCGTGTTTGATCTGCAACCGCCAAATCCGCTGGACGTTTTTGCTCAATCACGCGCTTGCGCTTGGCGCGGAATATATGGCAACAGGGCATTATGTTAGAAGGGTAGCTGAGGACGGTGAAAAACCCAGGCTTTTCCGCGCAGTGGATCATGCGAAAGATCAATCTTATGTGCTGCATGTTTTAGGTCAGGATAAATTACAGTACGCTTTGTTCCCCGTGGGAGATTACCCAAAACCTGAGATCCGCGCGATTGCTGAAAAGTTTGGATTACCGACAGCTTCGCGAAAAGATTCGCAGGATTTATGTTTTCTCGCAGGCGAAGACTACCGCAACTTCTTACAGCGCAATGCAGCGGAGATGCTTAAACCGGGCGATATTGTTATGCAGGACGGCAGAGTGGTTGGTCAGCATAACGGACTCGCAAATTACACCATTGGCCAGCGCAAGGGACTCGGCGCTTCTTCGCCTATGCCGTTATATGTGATGACAAAACAAGCGGCAAACAATACGCTTGTTGTTGGTACGCAGGAAGAACTTGGTTTTACTGAATTGACCGCGCGTGATGTAAATTGGATTTCAGGCAGTGTCCCGCAGGAAGAACCTTTCCGCGCGCTGGTAAAGATCCGCTACACGGCGAAAGAGATCGAGGCGCTGGTCACTCCGCTTCCGCAGAATCAAATTCGAGTTGAGTTTGATGCGCCTGCCCGGGATGTAACAGCAGGTCAGGCGGCAGTCATCTATCGGGGCGAAGAAATGCTCGGCGGCGGAATCATCACCTAAAAATAACAATCCATCATATATCAAAAAAAGGAGAAATCATCGTGAACCATAGAATCGAATCGCTAATGTCTGCTCGTTTATTTGTCGCGCCTCAATTTACCGGCGGGCGCATCTATTTCTTAAGCAACCTCTCCGGGCATCTGAGTCTGTATGCCATGTATTTTGGCGGCAGTGTGCCTGAGCCGCTTTTGCCTTCGCACATCGCGCTGCAAAATCCGCACTTAATTGGCGGCTTGTCATTTTTTGCATTCCCTGAACTTGATAAGATATTGGTCATGGTCGATCACAATGGCGATGAAAATTATCAACCGATGGTAATTCCGTTGGAGGGTGGTTTTCCTGAACCGGCGTTTAATAATTTCTTTGCTGATTACCGCGTTCATTTAAGCGATTGTGATGCCAAAAAGGGAATTGCTTATTTGATGGCGGAGCGCCGCGATAAGCCGTTACGGGAAACATATCGCGCCGACCTGAAAACAGGCAAGTTAACAAAGATCGCAGAAAGTGAATGGGGATTTTTTCCCAGCGCATACAGCGAGGATCACAATAAACTTTTACTAGGCACTGGTTACTCGGTCGGGGATGGTGTGCAGTATTTATATTCGAAGGGGAAAATGCAGGTTCTTTACGGCAAGCCATTGGAGGAACGTAAACCAGGCGAGCAAGTTCCGTTGAACGGACTTGGCGGGTCGCTGTTTTCACCAAGCAAAAAGGGCGCGATCGTATCCAGCGCTGTTTTTGAAGATACGTATAGTCTCGCTTATTTGGATTTCAAAAAACCTCACGCGTTAACTCCGATAAAACTTAAAGGCGTTGCACATACCGGCGCGGGAGAAATGGTCGATCTCAGACATTTAAAGGATGACCGTTATCTCGTGGCGTTTAATATTGATGGTTGTTCCTGGGCTTACGAGGGGATTTTCAATGAGCAAAAACTTGTGCTTAACCTCAAGCATGTTTTAGTAGGGCCGCCGCCATTTGATAACGGCATGTTGGAACATATCGGCTACGATGAGGTTGAAGATATTTTTGTATTGTCATTCTCTACAGCCACCTCTCCAACTCAAATATACACAATTGAAGGCCCAAAGCGCCAGATCATATCCTTGCATACCAATGAAAAGATATTGGGCATTGCTGACAACTATCTCTCAAAAGGTGAGGATGCTTCGTATATCTCGCATGATGGTTTGCGGGTTTCTGCGCGGCTTTATCTTCCGTCCAAACATCTTGGATTCAAAGGCGCGCGCCCGCTGGTTTATTACATTCACGGCGGGCCACAGGGACAGGAGCGCCCCGATTTCGCCTGGTTCTCGATGCCGCTGATTCAATTTTTGACTTTGCGCGGATTTGCTGTCTTTGTTCCGAATGTGCGCGGCTCGACGGGTTACGGACTTTCCTATACCAAACATGTTGACCGCGATTGGGGCGGGCAGGACAGACTCGATCATGTCCATGCGATGAAAAATATCCTGCCGAAAGATAAACGTGTGGATGTGTCACGCGCGGCTGTGGTTGGGCGTTCCTACGGCGGCTACATGACCCTGATGCAAGCGGGGCTTCATCCGGATTTATGGAAGGCTTCATGTGATATGTTCGGTCCGTATGACCTGCTGACTTTCTCTGATCGTATTCCTGAAACATGGAAGCCATACTTTAAAATTTCCATCGGCGACCCCGCAATACCTGAAGAAAGAGCCGATCTTATTGAACGCTCACCGAAAAGCCATCTGCACAATATGTCCGCTCCGATGCTTGTGATTCAGGGGCGGAACGATCCGCGTGTGGTCGCGGCTGAGTCTGAAGATCTGGTCAAGCAGCTGCGGGCAAAAGGCAAGCAATTGGAATTGCTGATCTTTGAAGATGAAGGCCACGATGTTCTCAAATATGAAAACCGTGTGACCTGCTATAACGCCATTACGGATTTCTTCACGGAATACTTGAAACCATAATCCGTTTTAGATACTTCATTCTTGATATGCTAACCCTTCCAACAATTATCTTTGGTTTGGTCGTTGCTCTTCTAATCGGCGCGGTCTATCATTTTATACGCGGTGGCAGCGGATGGATGTTGCTTTTATATCTTGGATTAAGCACACTGGGCTTCGCATCAGGGCAAGCCCTTAGCATGTGGCGCGGCTGGAGTTTGTTCATGTTCGGCGTGCTGGATATCGGACTGGGCGCGATCGGCAGCGCGGTTTTTTTGATATTCGGCGAATGGCTGAGTCACATCGAAGTGAAAAATGAAAGCGGTGTATAATCTGCGCCCGCTGAATAAAACATAAAAAAGGAAAAAATAAAATGGAGTTAGTAAAGTCTTTGATCGACCTGTTCCTGCACCTGGATGTATACCTTGAAAGTATTATTACAAATTACGGCGCATGGACATACGGAATTTTGTTTGGTGTGATTTTTGTGGAGACCGGGCTGGTTATCATGCCCATCCTGCCGGGTGATTCTCTGCTGTTCGCTGCCGGTACATTTGCGGCGTTTGGATCATTGAATATTTTTTACATTGCAGGGTTGTTGATAGTTGCGGCGGTTCTCGGTGATGCTGTGAACTATTCCATCGGTCATTATTTGGGAGAGCGCGCATATAACATTAAATGGATCAAGAGGGAATATCTGGAGAAGACACATGCATTTTTTGAGAAGCATGGCGGCAAGGCGATCTTCCTCGCGCGTTTTGTTCCCATTGTGCGCACGTTCGCGCCGTTCGTGGCGGGCATTGGCAAAATGAGCTACGGCTACTTTGCCACCTATAATGTCGTTGGCGGTATTACGTGGGTGTTGCTCTTCACGCTTGCGGGATATTTCTTTGGAAACATTCCTTTTGTAAAAGAAAATTTCGAGTATGTGATTATCGTCATCATCCTGATTTCCGTCCTGCCGATGGTGTTCGAATGGTTGAAAGCGCGACGCGAAAAGACGAAGTAAAAAATAGCGGGTCACATCAATTGGTGTGACCCGCGTTTTTATGAAATACATCGCCGTTCTTTTTTTCATTTTCATCGTCGTTATTGTCATTCTTGCGGATACGGGAAATTTTCCGCATTTCGTGAGTGCGCTTTATGATTTTCCAAACGGGGATCGGCTTGGGCATTTCATTCTTTTTGGACTATTGAATTTTTTCATCACCCGCGCAGTTCTCGCCGCGCTTCCTTCACGTCCACCAATTTGGGTTGCGATTTCCATGGGGCTGATCGTCGCCCTGTTTGTCGCCGCAGAAGAATACTCGCAAATTTTTTTCGCGCGGCGCACCGCTGATTGGGTCGACCTGCTGGCAGGTTACAGCGGCATGTTGATTGGTGGATACGTCGCGTTGAAAATCAAATTAAAACAAAGATAACTGTGCTGCCATCTTACGCCCATCCATTAAGAGATACGGCGCGGCGCGTTCGGCAACAACACCAAGTTTTTTTAGCGAAGAAAGATCGCGTAACTTATTCATCCTTCTTGCATTTAAAATCGCGTCTGCGCCTTTCAAGCCGATACCGGGGATTTTGATCAAGTCGCGTTTTTCGGCTTTATTGATTTCAATCGGCTTTTCAACTAAATTTATCTGCGCCCAGGCTTGCTTGGGATCCGTGTACAGCGGCAGGTTGCTCTCATTTGTAAATGGCAAGTCTTCGAGGTCGAAGCCATAATCGCGCAGAAGGAAAGATGCCTGATATAAGCGATGCTCGCGCATGGGATCAACTGCGGGTTTGTTTTCAAGCGGGGTATTACGGACAGGATGAAATGCAGAAAAATACGCGCGCTTGAGTCGCACATTTTTATTCAACCAATTTGTAATCGTCAACAATTCAAGATCGCTTTCATCCGAGCCGCCTGCGACGAATTGAGTGACTGTGGAGGGATAACGTCCGTTCCAGAATTTATAAGATGGCTCGCTTCTGCGAATCTCTTCAACCCACTTTAGTGGACGCAACAATTCTTCGATGAATATTTTATGCGGCGCGAGTCTGGCGAGCCGCTCGGTATTCGGCGCTTCCAGGTTGACCGAGACTCGATCCGCGAGCTGCATGGCGCGATAGACTTGATCTTTCTCCGCGCCGGGCATGATCTTGAGGTGAAGATATCCGCGGTATTGATACTTCTTGCGCAGGATATCAGCCGTGTCGAGTAGTTTATCCTGCGTGCGGATTCCGCCGCCCGCAATGCCTGAACTCAGAAATACACCTTCCGCGATTCCACTTTGATGCATCTTGCTGAATAATCCCGCGAATTCATCCGGCTTGAAGGTGGCGCGGCGAAAATCCCTGCCGGCGCGGAAGGGGCAATAGAAGCAATCGCGTTCACACGCGGAGGAAAGCAGAGTCTTGAGCAGCAGGATGCTCTTCCCATTGGGAAGTTGGGCGCGGTGCGTCAGCGTGTGGGCATCCTCTTTGGGGGTGAAGCAAACCGGCGCAGGCGAATCGAGTCGCGGCTCTCCATCGGCTTCAAAGTCCATTTGTGAAGATAGGTATTTGAGCGTGTCTACTGAGTTCATACTTCAATTTTAGAACAAAGGTTCTGTTTTTGCAAGGAAACTTATATGTGGTAATATTGCGCCTTAATACAAAAAACCCGTACCTTTTTCTTATTGACAGTGTTTTCAAAACATACTAATCAGAAGATGACTCCCGTTAGGGAGTAAGGAGGACGTGTATCGGTAATATAAAATTGCTCTTCGTAAGTTCGGTTTCTTGATGTAATAAATAAACTAGCACAAGGAGATTTACGAAAATGGCTGATGATAAAAAAAGCATGGAGCACGACAAGAAAGTACTGCATAATTTGGGGTATGCGCAGGAACTATCCCGCCGCATGAGCGGGTTCTCTAACTTCGCAATTTCATTCTCGATCATTTGTATTTTGGCTGGCGGCATTTCCTCATTTGCTGCGGCATTCAACTCCACAGGCGGCGGTGGGGCTTTTGTAGGTTGGTTTGTGGGTGGTTTGTTTGCCTTGCTGGTTTCTTTAAGCATGGGGCAGATTGCTTCCGCATACCCCACAGCGGGCGGCTTGTACCATTGGGGCTCAATTCTCGGTGGAAAATTCTGGGGCTGGATGACCGCCTGGTTTAACTTGCTTGGTTTGGTCTTTGTTGTTTCATCCGTGGATGTATACCTTTACCTAGTATTCTTCAAGGGCTTGTTGCTTGAAACAGTTCTCAAATATGACACTTCCGCATTTACGATCTGGCACCAACATATATTTGTGGCTGTTGTTTTGATTACTCAGGCTTTGCTGAATCATTATGGTATTAAATGGACGACTCTATTAACTGACTTCAGCGGTTACTTCATCCTGATTATGACCGTGGTTTTTATTATCGCCTTGTTCGTCTATTCACCGGTTAAAAGTCTTGATTTCTCCCGCCTTTTCACTTTCACAAATTACACAGGAGACCCTGGCGGCGGCGTAATTCCAACGCACACCAATAATGTCTTTTTGGCGTTCTTCTTCGGGTTGATCTATGTTATGTATACCATCACTGGCTTTGATGCTTCAGGACATACCTCCGAAGAGACCCATGATGCTCAGGTTAACGTCCCCAAAGGGATGTGGACTTCCGTATTCTATTCGTGGACATTTGGTTTGGTAATGGTTGCCGCATTTATTTTAACCATGCCCAGCCTTGATGAAGCAGCTGCCACAGGCTTCAACTCATTCTTCTATGTGTGGAGCGCCTCGAAGATGCCCTTCGCCCTCGCTTTAATCCTGGCGGTGAGTTTCGTGGTTGTGAACTACATCTGCGCACTGGCGGGTCTTACTTCCACATCCCGCATGATGTATGCCTTTGCCCGTGATGGTGGACTCCCAGCCTCCAACTTCTTTTCCCACATTGACCCTGTTACACGCACGCCCACTTATTCCATCTGGGCGGCAATTGTGCTTGCATTCATTTCCACGCTTTACGCAGATGCATTCTTGATCCTGGCAACAGGCTGTGCAGTCTTTCTGTATATTTCCTATACAATTCCAGTTATCGCTGGCTTCTTTGCAGAAGGTAAAACCTGGACAGTAAAGGGACCGTTTAATCTTGGCGTGTGGTCCAAACCAAATGCGATCATCGCTGGCGTCGGCGTGGCTCTTCTCACAACTACAGGATTCTTCCCACCCAATCAAAGGGTATTCTATCTTACTGTAGCGATGCTGGTTATATTGCCGATCATCTGGGTCGCAGGCGTAAATAAATCCTTTGAAGGCGTACCCATGGGCGCGAAAATCAAAGAGAATCAAAAGAAGATTGCTGAGATCGAAGCCAAATACAAAGACTAAAGACATTTTGATTAAGATGTAGTATAAAAAGCGGTAACTCAAATGAGTTACCGCTTTTTATTACGTCATTGCGAGCGCACTTTGCGACACTTGCGCCGCACTGCGTTCGTTGCAGTGCAGGTGAGCAACCTCCACAACAGTGACAGAGATTGCTTCGTCGGGAAGAACGCCCTCCTCGCAATGACATATGGAGAACACCATGAAATATCTGCTCGGCATTGATCAAGGCACAACGCAAACAACGGCAGTCATCGTGAATGAACTCGGTGAAATGATCGCAAAGAATTCCGCGCAGCTGCCCGCGCAATTTCCACAGGCGGGCTGGGTGGAGCAAATCCCCGCCGATATTGTCCGAACAGTGAGGGAGGCTTGTGCGCCGTTACTCGATAAATATGAGATCGCCGCAGTTGGATTCGATAATCAGGGCGAGACTTTTATCGTTTGGAATGCGGATACCGGCGAAGCGGTCACGCCCGCGATTGTCTGGCAGGATACGCGCGGAGAATCAGTCTGCAAAGCGCTCGCATCAAACGTCGATGCGGATATGCTGCGAAAGAAAACGGGATTGCTGCTCGACAGTTATTTCTCCGCGCCAAAACTCAAGTGGGTATTTGAAAATTATCCTGATATTCGTAAACAAGCGCATGAAGGCAAACTCAAATTTGGCACGACAGAAACATGGGTGATCTGGTCGCTTACAAAAGGGAAATTACACGTCACCGATCCATCCACGGCTTCGCGGACACTTCTATTCGATATGAATAAATTTGATTGGGATGATGATCTGCTGAAATTGTTTGACGTGCCGCGCAACATGCTGCCAGAAATCAAACCGTCGGCAGGTCATATTGGCGATGTGGATTTTGGCGGCACGGGCAAGCCATTACCTTTACATGCGCTTCTCGTTGACCAGCAAGCCGCGCTATTTGGTCAGGCATGTTTCAGCGCAGGCGAGATGAAATGCTCCTTTGGCACGGGCAGTTTTCTGTTAATGAATATTGGCGATAAGCCCAAACTCTCTAATAATGGTTTGCTCACAACCGTTGGCTGGAATTTCAATGGGCATACGGCTTACGCTTTTGACGGCGGAATTTTCGTCACGGGTTCGGCGGTTCAATGGCTGCGCGATAATTTAAAATTGATTCCTGACTCCGCATCAAGTCATGACGCGGCGAAGCGTTCCGCAGATTCGGGCGTGGTGGTTGTCCCAGCCTTGCAAGGACTCGCCGCTCCGCACTGGCGGACGGATGTGCGCGGCGCGATGTTCGGGTTGAATCGCAGCACCAGTTCCGATGATATCGTCCGCGCCACGTTGGATGGGATCGCGTGCAGAGTCTATGAAGTAGTGACCGCAATGTCGCAAGACTTGGGGCAAAAACCGCCACATCTTAAAGTGGATGGCGGTCCATCAGGAAATCCATACCTTATGCAAATGATCGCGGACTTGTTGAATCTTGATGTACAAGTTTCCGCCGCGCTGGAGGCGACCGCAATCGGCATTGCAAACCTCGCGGGTGTTTCTGCGTTAGGGACGACATTCGATGCGTTATCAAAAAATTGGAAAGCCGAAACCAGTTATAAACCGGCGATGAAAAAAGAAGAAAGAGAAAATAAATTAACTCAATGGAACAAAGCAGTCGTTGCTGTAAAGGCATTTCATGGATAATACGATCTATGACGTTGCGATCATTGGGGCAGGGGTAGTAGGGAGCGCCATTGCGCGGGAACTTTCACGTTATAAGTTGAAGATCGCACTGATGGAATCAAATTCAGATGTGGGAATGGGAACTTCAAAAGCCAGCACAGCCATTTGGCATACAGGCTTTGATGCGAAGCCCGGTTCGCTCGAAGCAACTCTTATGCGCCGCAGTTACGCGTTGATGGATAAGTTTCTCCCCGAAGCAAATATTGCGCACGAAAGATTGGGAGCGCTGCTCATCGCGTGGAATCAGGATCAATTTGATTCGCTGCCCGCGCTTGAGAAGAGGTCATATGAAAACAGCGTGATGGATGTGCAAATCATATCCACCGCTGAAATTTATCAGCGCGAACCGAACATTAGCAAAGGCGCATTGGGCGGGTTGCTTGTCCCTGGCGAGGGAATTCTGTGTACATATTCCGTTCCGTTGGCGTGCGCATATCAGGCTGTGTTAAATGGCGTGAAATTGTTTTTGGATCATCCTGTAAAAAATATAAAACAGGATAAAGATATCTGGATATTGGATGCTGAAATTCGCGCTAGATATGTTATCAACGCGGCGGGACTATATTCGGATGAGATCAATAATTGTTTTGGCAAGACCAACTTCGTGGTCACGCCGCGGCGCGGACAGTTGATCGTCTACGATAAAATGGCGCGGAATCTTATCAATCATGTTTTACTGCCGGTGCCGACATCCAAAACAAAGGGCGTATTGATCAGCCCGACAGTTTATGGAAATATTTTGCTGGGGCCCACCGCTGAAGACCTCGACGATAAGACCGCGACTCAAACAACAACGGAGGGGTTGAATTTTTTGCTTGGCAAAGGACATGAAATTTTGCCGCAATTGCTGGACGAAGAAGTGACCGCAACTTATGCGGGCTTGCGCGCAGCAACGGAACACAGTGATTATCAAATCGCGATGGATGTTGAGCAAAAATATTTGTGCGTGGGCGGAATCCGCTCGACGGGAATTTCATCGGCTCTGGGGATCGCGGAATATTCTGTCGAATTGCTGCGCGATACGGGATTGAATTTTATTTTGAAAGATGAATTCAAATTGGTGAAGATGCCAACGATCGGGCAAGCAGATATTCGTCCGCATCAAAACGCGGAGTTGATCGCGCACAACGCCGCTTACGCCGAGATTATCTGCCATTGCGAAAAAGTCTCGCGCGGCGAGTTGATCGACGCAATGAACGCACCCATCCCCGCCACAAATTTAGATGCGCTGCGCAGAAGAACGCGCGCCTCACAGGGTAGGTGTCAGGGATTTAATTGTCATGCAAAATTGCTTGCGTCATTACAAGACCTGACAGGTTTCCACGCAGATCCGATCAACCAGATAGACTCTGATTCACAAAATACTCGATCAACCATTACTACAGTGAAACCTGTCAGGTCTGCGGATGTCTTAATCGTCGGCGCGGGACCTGCGGGACTTTCTGCGGCGATTGAATTAAAAAAACAAGGCGTAAAAAATATTCTCGTCGTTGACCGTGAACCCGAAGCGGGCGGAATGCCGCGCTTCTGTCATCATCCCGGCTTCGGACGTGAAGATTTGTGGCGCGTTTGGATGGGTCCAAAATATGCAAAATACTACCGCGACCTTGCGGAGAAGATGGGCGTGGAAGTGCAAACCTCCACAACAATTTTGGGATGGAACGAATCGCAAAAATTATCTTATACATCTCCAAGCGGATTGGGTGAAATTCAGGCGCAGGCGGTGCTGCTTGCAACAGGCATCCGCGAACAGCCAAGATCGGCGCGATTGATTCCAGGCACACGCCCGCAGGGAATTTACACAACGGGTTCGCTGCAAAGATTTGTCTATCAGGAAAATTTACCCGTCGGCAAACGCGCGGTGATTATCGGCGGCGAGGTGGTAAGTCTTTCGGCGCTGATGACGTTGACGGATGCGCGAATTCCCTGCGCGCTGATGGTCACCGAAGAGGCGCGGCATCAAATCGATTTCCCGTATATCGTGTTCAAGTGGGTGTACGCTGATATCCTCACGCGCACACCGATCATCACCAACACGCGCGTATCAAACATCTTCGGACAAAAACGCGTCGAGGCAATTGAACTGACGCACACCGATGGTCGCACTCAACTCGTCGAGTGTGATACGGTTATCTTCACGGCTAATTGGATTCCTGAAAACGAACTCGCGCGCATGGGCGGATTGGAAATTGACCCGCAAACAAAAGGACCCAGAATCAACGCGGAATTTCAGTCTTCAGTAAATGGAGTCTTTGCTGCCGGAAATTTACTGCGCGGCGCGGAAACCGCGGATCATTGTGCGGTGGAAGGGAAACGAGCGGGCGCAATGATCAGGAAGTATTTGATGGCTCAGAAATAACTTTCAAAAATTTTGTAACAAAATCTAAAGAACGCGTTACAATTAACTTGTGATTTGCCTCACACATTAAGAGGAGCCTTCCATGAACAACTCGCCCGCCATCGAAGTATTGAACCTACACCGATCTTTTGGTGGAAATAAAGCCGTACAGGGTGTCAGTTTTGAAGTGAAACAGGGCGAGATCTTCAGCCTGCTGGGTCCCAACGGCGCGGGCAAGACGACGACCATCTCGATGCTTTCGTGCCTGCTTCGTCCCGATGAAGGCGACGCGCGCGTGATGGGACATTCGATCCGCAGCGACCAGATGGGAGTCAAATCCGCGCTGGGTGTTGTCCCGCAAGAGATTGCTTTGTACGAGGATTTAACCGCGCGTGAGAATTTAAACTTTTGGGGCAAGATGTACGGCTTGCGCGGGTCAGCGCTCAAAATCCGCGTGGATGAAGTTCTGGAAATCATCGGGCTGAGTGATCGCGCGCGCGAACGCGTCGGAAAATATTCGGGCGGGATGAAGCGGCGCGTTAATATCGGGGTGGCGTTATTGCATAAACCCAAAGTTATCTACATGGACGAGCCAACTGTTGGCATCGATCCGCAGTCGCGGCGCAATATTCTCGACAGCGTCATCGCGTTAAAAAATCAAGGCATGACCGTGCTGTACACCACGCATTACATGGAGGAGTCGCAGGAAATTTCTGACCACATCGCCATCATGGATCACGGCAAAGTGATCGCATCCGGCACACATGAGGAATTGGTGAAATTGATCGGCGGGCAGGCGCGCATCGAACTGACATTGAACACGAACGCGGAAAATGTGATCGCGGAATGGAAGACAGTGGAAGGCGTGGATAGCGTGACAGCGGAGGAGGAAAAAATCAGCGCGCTAGTCAATGACAGCAATCTGGTTTTGCCGCGCTTGTTTGAATCCGCCACGCGTCACTCTGCGCGCATCACATCGGTGGAAATCCGCGAGCCGAATCTTGAATCGGTGTTTCTGCATTTAACAGGGCGCGCGCTGCGTGATTAGGTGAGCATGTATACAAGTAGACAGGTATACAGGTATACAAGTAGACAAGTATGTCCATCCGTGCTTACGTGTTTACATGTCTACGTATTTACTTGTTTACTTGTCTACCTCTCCGGAGATTAACCATTGAAAGCACTTGATATCGCCCTCAAAGACATGCTGCGTTCCCTTCGTAGTTTTTTTGCGCTGCTGTTTATGTTCGTGCTGCCATTGTTTATAACGGGCATGTTCTATTTCATGTTCGGCAACGTGGCAGAGGACGGGGAGTTCAACCTACCCAAGACAAAAGTGATCGTTGCAAACATGGATGCAGGCGGGCCAAAGTTCAACGTTGACACAGACAACATCCCCGGCGGCAAAGATGCAGATACGATGGGAGAATTGATCGTCGGGATTTTGGAAAGCGATGACATGGCAGACTTGATCGAAGTCTCGCACGCAGCCAGCCCAGCAGCCGCGCGCGCCGCGATAGATAATCAAACCGCGCAGGTTGCGATCATCATCCCAAAAAATTTCTCGGATCAATTTGCAGATATAGACGGCGAGGCGGTCATCGAGTTTTATCAAGACCCGACATTGAACATCGGCCCCGGCATTATCCGTGCGATACTCAACCGCTTCACAGATGGAATGGCGGGCGTGAAGATTGCCATAAATGTTTTCATGGATGAGGCTGAGCAAAAGGATCAAGCGCGTGTCGGAGAAGTTGTTCAACGTTATTTGAAAATCTCGCTCGCTGAAACAGAAGACCTAGAAAAAGAACTGCTTGATGTGCATGTCCCTGCCAGTGAGAACGCAGCCGCAAAAAGTGAAAACTTTTTGATCCGCATGCTCGGTCCCATCATGGGCGGGATGATGATCTTCTACTCCTTCTTCACCGGCACATCCGCCGCACAGAGCATTCTGAGGGAAGAGGAAGAACGCACCATGCCGCGCCTGTTCACAACACCCACATCGCAAGCGACAATTTTAAGCGGCAAGTTCCTCTATGTTTTTATGATGGTATCGGTGCAGGTGACTGTGCTGCTGGCTGCCGCAAGGGCGATCTTTGGAATCAACTGGGGCGAGGTTCTGCCCGTAACAATATCCGCAATCGGGATTGTCATTAGCGCATCGTCATTCGGCATCTTTGTCAATTCACTGCTTAAAGACACCAACCAGGGCAGCGTGATCTTCGGCGGCTTAATCACCATCACCGGCATGGTCGGCATGATCAACACTTTTGCGATGGGTTCGCCCAACGCAGATCAGCTCGGCGATGTATCGCTGCTGGTTCCGCAAGGCTGGGCGGTGCGCGGTTTGACGCAAGCCATGCGCGGGCAGCCCATTAACGAAATATTGATCACCCTGTCAGTCTTGCTGATCTGGAGCGCGGTCTTCTTCATCATCGGCGTGTGGCGCTTCAACAAGCGTTACGTGTAGGAGCGTTTATGATTCGCATTCTCGATATCACCCTGAAAGACCTGACGCAGCTTATGCGCGACGCCAAGACCTTTATGTTCCTGCTCATCATGCCGATTTTGTTCACGCTCTTATTCGGCTATGCCTCCGGCGCATTTAGCAGCAACAAATCTGATTCGCGTTTGCCGGTTGGCTACTTGAACGAAGATAACCGCTGGGTCGCTCAATCCCTGCACGACATACTCGCGGATTCAGAAACCATCCGTCTCGTGGAATATTCATCCGCGACAACCTCCGACCTCGAAGCACTCGTCACCGACGGAAAGTTAGCCGCCGCCATTATTGTTCCGCGCGGATATGGACAGGCGATGCTCAAGAATAAAACCGCACATCTGATCGTCATCGCTGACACCGGCTCGACGGCATGGATAACCATTCAAGCCGAGACACTGACCGCCGTCAGCCGTTTGGATGGCGCGCTCCGCACCGCAACCATAGCAGATGATATGCTCGGAGATCGCGCGCCGTTCCGCTACGCCTTCGATCAAACGCTTGCAGCCTGGCAAGACCCGCCCATCAAAGTCGTTGAAACGACCAGCAGCGTTGTGCCAAAAGTCACCGGTAGCGGCATGTCGCTGGCACACACCTCGCCAGGGATGATGCTGCAATTTTCCATCGCGGGTTTGTTGACCGCCGCGCAAGTCATCGTCGTGGAGCGCAAGTCACGCACGCTGCAAAGGCTGCTGACGACTTCTGTGCGCCGCATCCACATTTTGCTTGGGCATTATCTGGCGATCTTCACTTTGATATTTTCGCAATTTATGATTTTGATCGCCTTTGGGCAACTTGCTTTGAAAGTCGAATACATGCGCGCACCAGGCGCAACGCTGCTCGTAGCATTCAGCGCGGCGTTGTGCATCTCCGCAATGGGTTTATTGATCGGCATCATCGCAAAAAGCGAGGAGCAAGCCGTCATCTTGTCGATCGTTCCAATGTTCCTATTTTCCGGTTTGGGCGGCGCGTGGGTTCCGCTGGAAGTGACAGGCGAGACCTTCCAACTCATCGGGCATCTCACACCCGTCGCATGGGCAATGGATGGATTCAAGAATGTGATCGTGCGTGGGTTTGGGTTGGATTCTGTATTAATTCCAGCAGCCGCGCTGATGGCGTATGCAATATTATTTTTCACCCTCGCCGCGTGGAGGTTAAACGTATCGGAGGAAAGATAAACCTCCCCGTATTTTATGCCGCTAAAGATTTGGGGGAATAAAATCCCGCGCGTCTGAAGCAATATCGGATAAGCAGTGAAAGCGCGAGCATAATCGCCCAATCAACTAGGACAATGCTGCGGAAGAAACCGTCCAGCCAGCCGAGGGAATATCCGCTATAAAGGATGCCTGTGACGAAAACAGAACCAGCGGTCACAGAAATTAATATGGGACGAATGAATTGCATAAAAGACCCGTAAAGAATCGACGGATTGAACGCATTGAAGACCACGGAGGAAGTTGTCCGCAGGATGAGGGCAGACCAGAACATCAGCAGGAGTATCGGGTAATGCAGATCAAATTCGCGGCGGGTATCAAACTTGAAGCGGAAGGATAAATAAACGGAAGCGGACAGAATCGCGAGATCGAGTAAAAGAAGCGGGAAGCTAATATGTCCCATTATATTTTTTAGCGCTTTACGAATCGGAATATCAATATAAAAATATGCGGCGAATCCGATCACGATCATTAAAGGGAGATAGGTGTATTCAAAAAGATTCTGGGCATTCAGGTTTTCCAGCGCGCGTTGATATATCCACTTGACGGGGATGTGCAGGATGTATACAGCGTAAGAGATTTCACCAAGCGTAATCAAGATTGGGTATTTGAAAAAATTGGAGAGGCGGGTTTTATCCAGCGCGAGCGTAATAATCACCAAGGTCATAAAGGGAGCGAGCAGACCAGACATCAACTGATCGCCATTTTGAATTTGAGAGATTTGCGTGCTCGCCACAACATATACTGAAGCAAGCAGGATGCCGCTCGCAAGGAACAATACATTAACACGCGGATTTATCTGCTGGTCTCGTCCTTCACGTAAAAACCAAATCCCCGCCGCTACGCCCAACAGAAAAGAACTCAAATGAAAAAGCGGAAAGAAAACCAGAAGGTTATATTGCTCCGGCATGTAAAGCACCCAAAGCACAGTATGAACCGTCTGACTGAGCGCCCAAAAAATGAGCGAAGTCCAGATCAATTTTTTCGTGGATTGCCGAGATGCCCACAACGCGACCAGCGGAAACACCGCGTAAAAGAAAAACTCTACTGTGATAGACCAAGACGGAAAGTTAAAAGATTGAGCGTAATCGGGAATCCAGGCTTGTACAACAAAAACATTTGCAAGCGTTTTAAACGGCTTGATGCGGGCAATCGAATCAATGTAGTAATAACAGACCAGTAAAAATGAAATAAGATAGAGTGGATATAAGCGCACAAAGCGTGCTTTCCAATAAATTTCGAATGACATTTTTTCGTCAGGACGGTAATGCGCCAGAGACATAACAAACCCCGAAAGCACATACAAATAGGTCACACTGGTCGTAGCTGAAACCAGCAGAGCAGAGAACGGATAAACGCTGACTGCCTGAAGATATATTCCGCCGCCGCCGTGGAAGAACAATACAATGATGATCGCAATGAAGCGCGTAACAGTTAATTGATCGATTCGTTTTGTAGGCATATCCCGTTATTCTACTAGAAAAAAGTACCTGCTCACCGATGTCATTACGAGGGCGCTTTTGTTCCTTGCCCAAAGTAATCCCCATGCCGGGTTGGAGATTGCTTCGTCGCTGGGGAACGCTCCTCGCAATGACACATGTGAGTAATTACAAAAAAGAAGGTCACGCGTTTAGCGTGACCTGAAAAAACCGGGGACTGGCGTTTTATTTTACACATCCACCGCAATGCAAGTGAGGGTTTGCTCCACACCGGGAACGGGCTGAATTTCCGAAGCGGTGATCGCGCCAAGTTGGGCGATATCCGTAGTCTCAACCACCGCGACTGCATCATACGGTCCGAAGGTCATATGGGCTTCAACGACTCCATTCAGTTTGCGGAGCTGTTGGACGACCTCTTTCACTTCCCCTGTGCGGATCTTAATCATGATGTATGCTTTCATAACATTCTCCTTTTAATTATGCTTTCTTTTCACGAAGAAATACGACCCAATAAATGGCGGCAACCAGAACAGCACCGCCAATGATATTCCCAATAGTAACAGGAATCAGATTGTTTATGAAGAACCTATTCCAGGTGAGCAGTTCAAGTTTTGGAACCTTATCACCAACTTTTGCGATGAATTCCGGGTCAAACCCTTTGATCAACAGCGCGTAAGGGATGAAATACATATTCGCGATGCTGTGCTCAAATCCTGCGGCAACAAAGGCGGTGATCGGGAAGATAATACACGCGATCTTATCGATGGTGGTGCGCGCGCTGTATGTCATCCAAACCGCGAGACAGACCAGCGCGTTGCACAAAATTCCAAGAGCAATTGCTTGCACAAAACCGAGATCGCATTTGGCGACAGCGGTCTTTAGCGCCGCGATGCCAACGGCATCCGAGCCGAATGTATATTGTTTTGAGAAGAACATCAGCGCGGCAGTTGCGAGCGACGCAATGAAGTTACCCGCGTAAACAATTGTCCAGTTTCGCAAAAGTGCGCGTCCAGTGACCTTGCCGCTCGCCCACGCCATCACGATCAGATTGTTGCCGGTGAATAATTCCGCGCCGCCAACAACGACGAGGATGAGACCGAGGGAGAAGACCAGTCCGGTCAACAGGCGCGTAACGCCATACGGCAAACCAGTGGAGTACGCCGCCGTACCATCCGCAGCAGTCACCGACATTCCGCCCGCCGCAACGGTAGTGGCAAAGATCGCGCCCAATGAAATAAACGCGCCTGCAAGGATCGCCAGCATAAACATGGTGAATGCCGGCATCTCCGCTTTACGAACACCAAGATATTCGGCACGCGTTGCCATCTCTGCGGGCAAAAGAGCATCAATTCGTATTTCACTCATAAGCATATCCTCTTTTAGATATATTTGTGATTTTTTTCACAACAAGAGTATATCAGAAAGTTATGATTTTTGGCAAACGTTATGTAACAAAAAACGGGTGATTAAATGCCGCTTAAAGCGGAACTTGTTTTTTGCTTGCCAGCCACGAACCGATACCCGCGCCAAGCAAGGCAATCAAAACGATAGCGCCCACCACTATTCCCCCGCCCCATGTTGACGCGGGCGAAACCGGCGGCGGTGTTGCAGTGGCGGTGATCGTCGGCGTAACGAGCTGCGTGGCTGTGGAAGTAGGAATACCGAATGTGGCAGTAAAAGTAATTCCAGGCACAGGTGTGATCGTTGTCCCCGCTTTAGGTTTATAGATCAAAATTTTTTGACCCTCAAAGATATCGTCCGTTGTTAAGCGATTCAAATGTTTAATATCATCAACGGCGATGTTGTAAGCCATTGCAATACTCCACAGGGCTTCCTTTGGCTGCACAATGTGATAGATCGAGCCGTCTTCCAATGCCGTGCTGGTGACTACTGCGCCCAGAGCCAAGGTCGGCGTGGGCGTGACCGCCGATGTTAATTCGACTTTGTTTAACGCGCTGCCGGCATCCAAAACATAATAAGTCACGCCATTGGCAACCGCTACGCCCGCGCCAACATCTTTCAGGTCAGGAGAAAGCATCACAGCAAGACTCAGGCTATCTTCCTTCCATTTTTTAACTGCATCCGCCGGAGATAACCCTGCGCCTGAATCAATATTTTCAAAGAAAAGTCCGCCCTGCGAAAGATCACCCGCCACGGAATATCCCGCCTTGACGGCGCGTTGATATGGGCGCAAGCCAGCCGCATCAAAATGAGATGCGACTCCCGTCTTTGCCATGTGATCGGCTTGCGCCTGCGCGACGATCATCAACGTGGAGTTGACCTGATACTGCGGCAATTTATTTTCCGAGCGCAAGGCGTTCACCGCGGTGATCAGATCAACCGCGGGATCGGAATTTTCGGGCTGCGCGAATATTGGTTTAAACAGGAGCAGACTCAGCGTTAAGGAAAGCAGCGCGGAGAGCAGGAAGCGATTCGTCATCTTATTTTTTTCGCGCGGCGCGGCGCAGGTTATCTTCGATATCCATCAAGATCAGTAGGAATTTTCCGATCGCTTGAATGCTGACAAAATACAGCAAGCCAGGCAGCGCAGGCAGGATCATCCACATCATCTGCGTGGCGACATCCGTAAAACCGGAAGGGGGAATCAAGCCGCGATATTTCTGAAGAAAGTAAACAAAAATCCCCAGCAGCGTTTGAAGCATATAAAAAGCCAAAGCTGCCCACGCAAAGAGATTCGCGATACGCTCGAGGCGCAAAACGGAATCGCGGTCAAAGTAAGTGCCTGCAAAATTAATTTTTTCGTTTTCGTCCATGGGTTCCTCCGCGCTGAATTATAGTGTGTACGCAAAGGTTGTCATTAACCTATGCTCCAGCCGCCGTCCTCGGCGGCGTTTTGCGAGGAAACCCTGCGCCGAGGACAGCGCAGGGAGCAAACAGCCTGACATGTTTTGCGCACACGAATTATACATGAGCAAACGTTTGTTATAATGGATAAAAATTTGGAGTCAGGCAGCTGGCTGCCTAAACTGTCCATCAGCAAGCTGATGGACTCCAAAAATAGAAAACACAAGGCGAACCCATGGACCCCGAAGAAAGTAAACCAACCGATTTTATCCGCGAAGCCGTTGCGGAAGATTTAAAGAATGGACGCTTCAAAAGCGTTCGCACGCGTCTACCACCCGAACCGAATGGATATTTACACATCGGGCACGTGAAGGCATTTATGATCGATTATCTCATCGCGAAGGAAAACGGCGGCGAGTTGATTCTGCGCTTCGATGATACCAATCCCGCGAAGGAAGAAACCGAATTCGTGGAAGCCATCGAAGAAGATGCGCGCTGGCTGGGCATTGAATGGGTCAAGGTTACTTACGCATCGGATTATTTTGATGAATTGTATGAGTGGGCAAAGAAACTGGTCTTGATGGGCAAGGCTTACGTGGACGATCAGACTCTCGAAGAAGTCCGAGCCAATCGCGGCACGTTGACTGAACCCGGAAAAAATTCTCCATTCCGCGACCGTGATGTGGAAGAGAATATGGATTTGCTGGAACGAATGAAGAACGGCGAGTTCCCCGACGGCTCGCGTATTTTGCGCGCGAAGATCGACATGGCGCATCCAAATATCAATATGCGCGATCCTGCCATGTATCGCATCATTCACAATCCGCCGCATCACCGCACGGGCAGCAAATGGAATATTTATCCCATGTACGATTGGGCGCATGGACAAAACGACTCGATGGAAGGTATCACCCACTCGCTGTGTTCATTGGAATACGAAGATCATCGCCCGTTGTACGAATGGTTCCCTGAGCAACTCGGTGTATTCAAACCGCGTCAGATTGAATTTGCGCGTTTGAATCTGACCTATACGGTGATGAGCAAACGCAAGTTGAGAAAACTGGTCGAAGAGAATCATGTCAACGGCTGGGACGATCCGCGCATGCCGACTCTGCGCGCCATGCGTCGCCGCGGATATACCGCCGAAGCAGTTCTGGAATTCATCCGCAAAGTTGGCGTGGCGAAAAATTACAGCATCAGCGAGATGGCGCTGCTGGAAGCCTGCGTGCGTGAAGACCTCAACAAAAAATCACTGCGCCGTATGGCAGTGCTAAGACCTATAAAGGTTGTGATCGATAATTATCCCGATGACCTCGTGGAAGAAATGGACGCGGTCAACAACCCGGAAGATGCGAACGCCGGCACGCGCAAAGTTCCGTTCTCCAAAGTGATCTATATCGAACAGGATGATTTCCGCGAAACGCCGCCGCCAAAATATTACCGGCTCTTCCCAGGCAACGAAGTGCGCTTGCGCTATGCGTATTTCATCAAATGCACGCATGTCGTCAAAGATGATAAGGGCGAAGTAATCGAAGTCCACGCGACGTATGACCCGACCACGCGCGGCGGAGATTCAGCCGACGGGCGTAAAGTTAAATCCACGATCCATTGGGTTTCGGCGCAGCACGCGAAAGAAGTCGAAGTCCGCATGTACGACCGCCTCTTCACCAAAGAAGATCCCGAGGAAGGCGACGATGGATTCTTGATGTGCTTGAATCCCCATTCGCTGGAAATCCTCAAGGGCTTTGTCGAGCCTTCACTGGCGGCTGTAAACACTGGTGAAAGATTCCAGTTTGAGAGATTGGGGTATTTCTGCGTCGACTCTGACTCCACGCCTGAGAAGCCCGTGTTCAATCTGACTGTGAATTTGAAAGATGCGTGGGCGAAGGTGGAGAAAAAAGGAAAGTAAGGCTAACATTACTTGTAGGGGTGGAGCAATGCTCTGCCCCTATGTCAATCACAAATGATAAAAGAGAATTCATGGAAAAAAATAAAATTGGCTTTACTTCAATAGATGTGTACATCGCAACTTTCCCTGAAGAAACGCAAAAAATACTGGAAAAATTACGCGCAACCATAAAAGCCGCCGCTCCCGACGCGGAAGAAAAAATTAGTTATCAAATGCCCACGTTCGCTCTGAACGGTAATTTAGTCCATTTTGCTGCTTTTAAAAATCATATTGGACTTTATCCAACGCCCAGCGGGACCGAGGCTTTTAAGCGCGAATTATCAATTTATCAAGGCACAAAAGGTTCTATAAAATTCCCGATAGACAAACCATTGCCGTTGAAATTGATAAGTAAAATTGTCAAATTTAGAGTCGCTGAGAATATAAAAAAGGCGAGGATAAAGTCGGGTAAACTCAAATAGATTTTCACCGCTAAGCAACGGTTCTCAAGGATTGGCCAAATTGATTTCAAAACGGTTCTGGAAAATTGACAGGTTTTTTCAGAGTCGTTTTTTTATTTCCTTTTAGAAAAAAATACTCCGCTGCTCGACCTATTGCGTACTCAAAGGAGATGTGATGAACGGTCAACCCAATATTTTGGTCTTAATTATTATGTCTCTGGGGATATTGAATATTGGCTTATGCGGCGGGTTGGGACTGCTGATGCCCGCTCAAACCGGATTGCCAAAGAGCACAGCAACTGACATGACGATTATTTCATCGGATGCAACCGCAACAACAAATTCCCACTCGCTGAACAATACGTCCACTTTAACCGCAGTCCCTACTACTACCGCAATGCGTACTCACATTCCACCAATGATCCCTACGGCCTTCCCCAGTCTTACTCCTGCTCCTACGATTACACCCACCTCCACACCGGAGTTATTGACAGATGATCTGGCCTTGTCTGAAAATAAAATAATTATAGGGTACTCTTTCATGGGGCGTCCTATGGAGGTTTATCAATTTGGCAATGGCGAAAATAAGCGCATGATTATCGCGGGAATACACGGGGGCAATGAATACAACACGATTGCCCTAGCGGAAGAATTGATTAAATACGCAGCCGGTCACGCAGACCTTGTGCCTGCCGATACAACACTGTTTATATTACGCTCTTTAAATCCAGATGGAGAAGCGCGCGGGCGTGACATATATTCGCGCGCCAATGAAAACGAAGTGGACTTAAATCGCAATTTCCCGGATTTATGGCAAGCGGATTGGGATCGGGATGGCTGTTGGAATGATCTGCATTTAAACGGCGGCAGTGACCCGGGATCGGAGCCGGAGACTCAGGCGCTGATGAGTTTTGTGCTGGACAATAATGTAAATGCGCTCATCAATTATCACAGCGCAGCATTGGGTATATTTCCCGGCGGTCAGCCGCCCGATTCTAATTCTCTAAGTCTAGCGGAAGCGGTTTCAAGCGTAAGCGATTATCCTTATCCGCCAATAGATACAGGCTGCATATTTAGCGGGCAATTGATCGATTGGGCGTCAACGAACGGCGTTGCCGCGGTGGATATCGAACTGACGAATCACATAGACACAGATTTCGAAGAAAATCTTAGGATTTTAAATATATTTCTTGCATGGCAGCCGTGATTAAATCGTGGCCAGTTAAAACAAAAACCCGTTGACCTATATCAGATCAGCGGGTTTCCTTCTAATTATTTATGTCACTTTACCGCCAAACAAAACTCAACGGTGCGGACAATGGCAGTGTGATCACCGCAATTTGAGGATCCGGCCTGCCGCATACTCCGCCAACGCACTGACAATTGGCATCCATCGTGCTGCTTTTACAATCCACAGAGACAAACTCCACATTCCATGCGCCGGAAAACTTGGGGGGCAGATAAGCATAAAATACGCCAGCTGCATCGCTGACGGCATCTTCGCGCTGAGTATCTTGCGTGATGGCAAATCCGATCCCAGCGACTGGACTCCCGTTTACATCCAGCACTTTGCCTGTCACGATTTGCGCATCCTTTGGCGTAACCAGCGGCAGGGAGGCTGCATCAAATCCGCTGGAGACAAAATCAACGCCTACCCAGCCAATGATTCCTTCTTCGTTGAGAACGTTCAACCATTTTCCACCGGGAGCGGCGCCAAGCACCTGTAATTTTGTTCCCTTGGGAAGCACTCGGCTGACTTTAAACAGCCGGCCAGGATTCACACGCAAGTTGACACTCTCCGCCTGGGTATAAACATAGCGGACGCCAGCCGTCATAGAAGTGAGCGTAACCACTGGAGCAGGAGTCATTGTTGCCAATTCAGGCGTTGCGCTCTCCTGAATTGGCGGCGCAGGCGAAACATTTGCAGCCACAGCGGTGAGAGTCGTGGCAACAATGGTCGCAAGCTGTTGATTAGGATCTGCCGCAACTCCAACACAGCCAATCATAAAAAATAACGTCAAGAGAAGGAAAGCCGGGATGGAAAAAAGTTTTTTCATAGTAGTCCTGATGTTTACATCAGTAATTCAAAACTAGACTTTGCTCCATCGGTCTCGATCATACTCGACCCTGTTATTATTCATCGCTCTTTGCCACAGATTATCATTGGCGCGCTGATCAAAATAAGCCTGTTCCAGTTTTTCATAAATGCTGCTTTTATCATAATCACGCAAAAAGGTGGTTTTTTCCTCGCGCTTCACTAGAAATTTTACGCCTTCAAACTCTTCAACTACGGCGTCATTTTTATCCGTCCAATTTTTCTCTTCAGCCTGATTTTCTGTCAGCCACTGTTCGTATGAAAACAAATGACCAGCCAGCCATGCTTCAAGGTCGGGCAGGTCTTGTTGCCCGGTCTTCCACTGCACCGTACACCATTCCTGATAACGCTTATTGATCTCGGCGTCATATCTGGAATGCAGATATTTCTCCCGACTTTCATAAAGCCATTGCTCCGGATCTGGATACTCTCCGTAGTTTGTCAATATCCATGGGCGGTAACTTGAATCCCGTCTGGCGCGCTCGAGCACACTCTCGTGAATAACTGGCGGCCCAAAAGTTTCAACCGCTTTCTTGTCCCAGACTTTATCTCTCTTGCCTGCTTTAAAAAACCTGCCCGCCCCGACCCGCGGCGGATGAAAAGCATCAG
>VFKN01000128.1 GCA_009885525.1 Anaerolineaceae bacterium
GGCATTTCTCGAACCCGAATTTCTCAAAAACGCTTGTTTGCCTGTTTGCGTAATTCTAAACTCGATTGGCTAGATTAACGGACTTACTTTTTTCAAAAGTCAATAGGAACAGGCATTGTTGTTATGCTTGTCATTATATTTTTTGCTGTGATGCAATGGCAACGGACTGAACAACAAGCCAAAGTTGTTTTGGCATACCAACTATCAGCGAAGGCACAATCATTATTTTTTAATGGAGATTCACAGCAAATGATTGCTATGCTTTTAGCAATTCAATCTATGCGCTTGTCGCCAGTAGACGAAGCCGCCCATATTTTGCAGACTAATATGTTGACAGATTCAATCACACACCCAGAAGAATTGATTTCTGACGCCTGTTCACGTGTAACTCGCAACCTCACCCGCGCTGAATGGAATCAATATATTGGCGATGCACTGCCGTATCAGGCGGTATGTCCCAATTTGCCGATTGAGATTGAGGCGGATTCTATGCCAACTCCATAGCGGATGAAAGTTCAAATTGCAGATGAGTTGAAGTTGACTATGAATCATCCAGGAAAACGCGCAAGGGATTTGGGCATTGCCCCGGGCATCCTGTCTACAGGGAAATGGAATGCCATCACCGATGTTCCGGGGATTCGCGTGGGACATCTCACCTTGATAGAAGGGGATGATATCCGCACCGGCGCAACTGTCATTTTGCCGCATGCGGGAAATATCTATCAGGAGAAAGTCCCCGCTGGCGTCGTGGTTGGGAACGGCTATGGCAAGTTGATGGGTTCCACGCAGATCGAAGAACTGGGCGAGATCGAAACGCCGATCGTTTTGACAAACACCCTTGCTGTTCCACGCGCCGCAGAAGCATTGATCGAATGGACGCTGGGTCAGGTTGGCAATGAAGAAGTGCAAAGCGTCAACGCGATGGTGGGCGAAACCAATGATGGGGTGTTGAATAATATCCGCAAAATTTCGATCACAAAGGAACAGATCAAACTCGCGCTTGAAAACGCGGCATCCGGTCCAGTCGCAGAAGGAAATGTAGGCGCGGGCACAGGCACAGTTTGTTTTGGTTGGAAGGGCGGCATCGGCACAAGTTCGCGCGTTCTCCCCATCAATCTCGGCGGATATACACTCGGCGTTTTGGTGCAGTCCAATTTCGGCGGCGTGCTGCAAATGGATGGACTTCACATCGGCAAAGAACTTGGCCAATATTATTTGAAGGATGAATTGGATGATCAATCTGCTGACGGTTCGATCATGATGATCATCGCCACAAACGCGCCGCTGTCTGATCGCAACCTTAAGCGCCTTGCCCAACGCGGACTCGCCGGTCTTGCGCGCACAGGCGCATCCATGAGCAACGGCTCCGGCGATTATGTGATCGCGTTTTCAACCGCGGGGGAAGTCCGCAGGACAGCCGCGCGCCGTGCGCGCGTATGGTCATATCCCGAAATTCCCAACACGCAAATGTCGCCGCTGTTCCAGTCAGCCATCGAAGCCACCGAGGAAGCGATTTATAACTCGCTGTGCATGGCGGAAACAATGATAGGTTATAAAGTGCGCGTGGTTCATGCTTTACCCTTGGATGGTTTTATAAAATAGGATCGGGGGATTTAAAGCAACATTCGATATCGCGCTATCGTCTTTAGTCCCCTGAATGCCAATAGGGCGCAACCAATGTCCGCTAACTCAACGGCGTTTGCATCTACCTTCGGTCCGCGCCGATGTTCCGACAAGCCTGTCAGACCACCGCGTTCACGCTGCTCCCGCCACTTGCTCACCAATGATGAATACAACCCTTCCCTCCGCAGCAGTGCGCCGACCTCACCTTTGCCTTTGCACTCATCCACTTCACGTAGAATGCGCAACTTATACTCCGCTGAATGTTGGCGCCGTTTGGCTTTGACTACTACTTCGGTCTGCGTTCTGGCTGCTTCTGACTTGCCGTTCTGGCGGCTATCAAGATTGTCGAGATATTCTTGAGACATGCCTTTTCTCCTGCGCCCTGCACACTAAACTATTGGGTACCAGTGTCTCATCATTATGGCTTGAGACGATTGCAAAATCTCGGCGCGGTTATCGCGTATGTCAGTTCTTATAGCAAAGCCGCGCATGCAACTTATGAATCGATTGGGTTTACCAAATACGATCGCTCGGAATTGTGGCAGAGAATTTGGTGAGCATTGCCCCAAGAGTTATAAAAAAAACGCTCTTATGAGCGTTTTTTTGACGGACGTCCTCTTACAATAGGTATCGTAAAACTGCGTATGAGGGGAAGTGCCCCCACGGGAATTCGAATCCCGGTTTAAGCCTTGAGAGGGCTTCGTCCTGGGCCACTAGACGATGGGGGCGTGACTTGTGTTGAGGTTGTCGAAACAAGCGTAAAGTATTCTATCATCCCAAATTTGAATCGTCAACGAACACGTGAATTTCCTTTGGACCATGCACACCGATGGTCAGCGTCATTTCGATATCCGCTGTGCGCGAAGGTCCCGTGATGAAGACTGCCGCGCGTTGATCTTTTACCAAATCTAAAGCATTGGGTAAAGATGGGAGGATATTTTCCGCCCGCAAAATTGCGATGTGAATCTCGGGCAGCAGCGATCCACGCAGCGGATTGCCCTCCCCATCCGCGACCAGCACAGACCCCGTATCTGCCAGCCCGCAGCGGGTATTCGTCACCCCCGCAATGATCTGATCGTCAGGTTCGTGTGTGAATTCGATGTTCGCTTCTTTCAATAATGATTCGTCCAATGTATGCGGCTCAAGGTGGATTTTGTTGATATTGCGCGATTTCAAAAATTCGATCACATCTTTTGTGACATTCTTTGTTTGATACACATGCCCGCCAAGAGCGATAAGTTCCTGGGTAAATTGTTCAACTTTATCCAAATGGACTCCAACGTCTCCAGACGTTGGAGTTTCTATATCACGCCGAAGTCTGGACGCAAAGCGTTCGGATTCCACAATTTTCTTTACATATCTATCCCGAAACGTCTTCCCCGCAAATTTCGGAAGATCCTTGCTGTAACCCCAGCCCGTAAATGCGGGCAGACGAATCCATTTGGATGACGGGGCGAGAAGAAAACTCCCCAGCGCCGCGAATTTTTGTGCCGCTGAAAATAAGCGTGGATGAGTGGCGACGCGCGTATAAATTTGCAGCGCAATCTTGGTGGAAGCAGTCAATCCCGCACCTTCGCTGTTTACTGATAACTGATCACTGATTACCGGCGACTGTCCTGCGCGCACCCGCGTCAACAATTTGGGCAAATCAATATCCACGGGGCAGGCATCCTTGCACGCGCCGCACAGCGACGAGGCTTGCGCGAGCTGCACGTAATTCTCGCCAAATAATCCCGGCGAAATCACCGAGCCAATCGGGCCGGGATACGGTGCAATGGAATTGTCTTTGCCGATGTAGGCATGTCCGCTCAGTTCGCGGAAGACGGGGCAGGCGTTGAGGCACGCGCCGCAGCGGATACAGTAGAGCGATTCTTTCAGCGGAGAATTTCTTAAGCGCGTGCGTCCGTTATCGAGAATGATCAGATGGCGCGTTTGACCGTCAAGTGGTTTGTTTAAGATTTGAGTATAGACCGTGAGTTTTTGTCCGGTTGCGGAACGTGGCAAAAGTGAAAGCATCAGCGCAAGATCGTCGAGGTTGGGAACGATGCGCTCCATGCCCATCAATGCGATGTGAACAGGCGGAATAGTACTGACCATGCGCCCGTTGCCTTCATTGGTGATGATGCACAGGCTGCCAGTATCCGCCACGCCAAAGTTGACTCCGCTGAAACCGATATCGGCGGTGAGAAAAACTTCGCGCAGCACTTTTCGCGCCGTTGCGGTTAATGTTGGAATATCGGTTGTATATGGAATGCCAAGTTTTTCGTGGAAGAGTTCCGCAACCTGTTCCTTGCGTAAATGCGCGGCGGGCGTGATGATGTGACTCGGGCGCTCGTGCCGCAATTGCACAATGTATTCGCCGAGGTCGGTTTCGATGACTTCGATATTTTCTTTTTCAAGCGCATGATTTAAAGCAATCTCTTCTGAAGCCATTGATTTGGATTTTGCAATTAATATCTTTTTACCACGAAGTTCACGAAGAGACACTAAGGATTCTTCTTGTTTCCTTTGGGGTAAGTTTTTTGCAATTTTCAGAAAAATTTCAATCGCTTCGGCGGCATCTTTTGCGCGATGGACAATGACTCCGTTCTCTTCATTCTTTGCGATGAACTGCGCGAGATATTCATCGAGATGTTCGATCACATCCGCGCGGACGGCGTGTGCGCGTTTTCGGCGCGTGCGCCAATCCGGAATCGATTCAAATGCGGCGGCGCGGCCTTTTAATCGGCGTTCGGTATTGTTATCTAATGCGATCTGAAGATTTTCGTTATTAATTGATTCAACGATTCTTTGACGGAATGTAACCATGATTAATCCTTAAACGTGATTCAATATTTCCGCGATGTGCAGCACGCGCTGATTTTTCTTCTGGCGATTCAATCCGCCCGCGATGTGCATCAGGCAGCCCGCATCAGTCACAACCAATGTGGGAGACTGCGTGGATTCAAGATTTGAAATTTTGCGCTTCAACCACTCCGCGGAAAGTTCGGGATGTTCGACGGACATCACGCCGCCAAATCCGCAGCATTCTTCCGCGTGCGGCAACTCGACGAGAGTCGCGCCGTGGACGTTCTGTAACAGCGCGCGCGGTTGTTTATCCACATTGATTCCGCGCAGCGTATGACATGAAGGATGATAGGTGAGCATTCCATCCCATTTCGCGCCGAGATCGGTCACGCCGAGTTTATCCACGAGATATTCGGTGAATTCATACGTCCGCGCAGAAATTGCCTTCGCGCGCGGAAGCCAAACAGAATCGCCTTCAAATAATTCCAAAAAATTATGCCTGAAATGATGCGCGCACGAACCTGACGGCGTGACGATATCGCCGGCGGCATTCTCGAAAACTTTGATCGTATGTTCCGCAATGGCGCGCGCATCCTTGCGCAAGCCCGCGTTGAACTGCGGCTGTCCGCAGCAAGTTTGCTCGCGCGCGAAATCCACATCAATACCGAGGCGTTGAAAAATATTTACGAGCGCTTCGCCGGTTTCGGGGAAAAAGGAATCAACAAGGCAGGTGACGAAAAGTTGAATGGTGGTCATGGGCTTATTTTACATCTAATCGAAGTCGAAGGGACAAAAGATAAATTTTAAAAATGCGTGTCCAGTTATCCATTATCCATTTACCAGATGTTATAATTTATTGTAATGGAACAACAACCAGCCCTTCTTAATGGACGATATCAGCTGCTTGAACAGATCGGCTCAGGCGGCATGGCGGAAGTGTACCGCGCGCGCGACCCGATTTTGGATCGCTATGTTGCGATCAAGGTACTGCGCAAAGATTTTTCAGGCAACGAGGAATTTCAAAAAAATTTCCGCCTCGAAGCGCGTGCCGCCGCAAATCTTTCGCACCCCAACATTGTCACCGTACACGATTTTGGCTTTGCAGACGATCTGCTTTATCTTGTCATGGAACATATTCCCGGCAAAGATTTAAAACACCTTATCCGTGAAAAAGGGCGTTTCCCCGTTGAAGCGGGCATCCCTTTGATTGTCCAGGCTTGCGCGGGAATTGGCTATGCTCACCGTGCCGGACTCGTCCACTGTGATGTCAAACCACATAACATGCTCGTCTCAAAAGACGGCCGCCTTAAAGTAACCGATTTTGGAATTGCACGCGCGCTTTCCACCATCGCCACAGGTGAACGCACCAACGTGGTTTGGGGTTCCCCGCTTTACTTCGCACCCGAACAAGCCTCCGGCGAAGCGCCCACTCCCGCCTCGGATGTATATTCGCTCGGCGTAGTGATGTATGAGCTGCTGAGCGGCACGCCGCCCTTCACCGCAAACAACGCGGAAGAACTCGCGCGCCTGCACATCTCCGCGCGCCCCATTCCTATCCGCGAATATATTCCCGATATCCCAGTCGCGCTCGAAGAGATCATCATGAAGGTGTTGTCCAAAGAACCGGCCGCGCGTTATCGCACCGCCGACCAACTGGGCCGCGTCTTGATGAAGTTTGGAACCCAGCGCGACGCCCCTGCGCCCGTTGTATCTATTCCTCCAGTCGTGACTATCAAATCCGAAATTGCAGAAAAAATACCCGCGAGGGATAGCAGACCGCTGCCCCCGCGTCCTGAACCTGCCCCCGTATATTTTCAGCCTGAAGAAGAATCCGCGCCACAGAACGCCCCCGCAGCCGTCTCTGTTTTCGACGAGTTTGACTGGGCCACGATTGCTCTCGCCCTGTTTGCGCTGGTTGCTGTCGGCGGACTCGTCCCGTTTTGGATGATGGTCTACTTCGCCTGGTTCCCGCCTGTGCCGTAATAAGATTTCTGGAGTTCATCAGCTTGCTGCCTGAAACATTCATCAGCAAGCTGATGAACTCCAAAGTTAAAACAAAAATCACGGCTTGCGCCGTGACCTTTGATGTAAATCGAAAAACGAACTATGACGCAGATTTGCCGAGAGTCTTAATGCACTTGGCGCAGAGCGTCTTTTGAACCAAACGACCCTTTTCCATCACCGAGACCTTTTGCAGATTCGGTTTGAATGTGCGATTGGTCGCGCGCAATGAAAATGAGCGATTATGTCCAAAGGTGGTTGCTTTTCCGCAGGTGTTACACTTAGCCATGATTTAATTCCTTTCTTACAATGATTCCAAACTTGCTTAAGTCTGTGTCTTTTTAGAGGCACGGGATTTTACCATAGAACGCAACCATCTTCAATGTAAAATGTTAAAACCTGTACCGCGACATTCATGTCGCTCCCTGCGAGATAAATCTCACGGTACAACAAGATTGAAATGAGGAAAAATATGGGCGACGAAACTACAACTCTCGGCGGGATCCACATCTCGCCAAACGCAGTGGCAACCATTGCATATTACGCCACGCTGGAATCTTATGGGGTGGTTGGGCTTGCGCCAAAAAATCTGGCGGACGGCATTGTATCCACCATCACCCGCGAACCTTCGCGCGGAATCACCGTCCGCTACAAGGGCGATGATATCGACATTGACATCAATATCATTGTCGAGTTTGGCACGCGCATTAACTCGGTGGCGCAGAGCGTCGCGAATACCGTCCGCTATCACGTGGAAAAGGCGCTGGGGCTGCATGTCAAATCAGTCAACGTGCATGTGGCGGGTTTGCGCGTCAGCGACACAAATTAGGAGCAAACAACCTTATGGGTATTGATACCGCGCGTGTTGAAAAACTTCGTAGAATGCCAATTGACGGCCAGTCAATGAAGCGGCTGATCGAAGCAGGCTTGACCTGGCTGCGCACCAACAAGGAAATTGTCAACGCGTTGAACGTCTTCCCCGTGCCGGATGGAGACACTGGCACAAATATGACGCTGACGTTCCAAGCCGCGTGGAACGAGGTCAAAGATTCCGGCACGCGCAATCTTGGTGAGATGGCTGCTGCTGTTTCCAAGGGCGCGTTGATGGGCGCGCGCGGAAATTCCGGCGTGATCACCAGCCAAATTCTGCGCGGATTTTCGCGCAATTTGCACAACAAAACCGTGCTGGATAAAGAGACTCTCGTCAAGGCATTTGGCGACGCGCGCGACACGGCTTACAAAGGTGTCGTCCGCCCGGTGGAAGGGACGATCCTCACCGTCATTAAAGAAGTTGCCAACGCAACCGAAGCAGCATTGGGGACGGCAAAAGACGCGATAGAAATCCTCGAGGTGGCAGTCAAAGCCGCGGATGAGGCTGTCAAAAATACGCCTAACCTGCTCCCTGTGCTTAAACAAGCGGGTGTAGTGGATTCCGGCGGCAAGGGACTTTTCTTCATCCTCGAAGGGATGCTGCGCCACGTGTACGGCGAGTCACTTGAAACGCCGACCATGAGCGTGCAGCCGATGTCCGCGATGAATTTACAAGGCGCGCTGGAAGAAGTGGAAGAGGGACAGGATTACGAAATTGTCGTGGATTTTGTGCCGACCGGCGAGTTGGACCTGCAATCGTTTTACGCAAAACTTGAAGACATGGGCACATCCATTCAGATCGGCGAAGGCGAGGGGATGTACCGTATGCATATCCATGTGCCGACCGAGAAGCGCTACGAGCCGATTGATTACATCATGAGCATTGGCACGATGACCAAGGTTGCCATTGAAAACCTGATGGCGCAGATGAACGATATTCAAAAGAACAGCAAGATTCAATTCAGCACTGTAGAGCCTGGAAATATCGCGGTGGTGGTGGTTTCACCGGGCGCGGGCTTGAGTCGCATCTTTGCAAGTCTTGGTGTGGCGGCTGTTGTCGCGGGCGGACAAACGATGAATCCGTCCACACAGGATATTTTGAATTCGTTTGAAAACCTGCCGACCGATAAGATCATCATCCTGCCGAATAATAAAAATATTATTCTCGCGGCAAACCAAGCCAAAGAAGTCACCGTCAAACACGTGGAAGTTGTGCCGACGCGCACCATTCCACAAGGACTCGCGGCGATGTTGTCGCTTGCTCCGGATGGCGACTTGAAGGACGTCGCACAGAAAATGCTGAAAGCCTTTGAGGATGTAAAAACAGGCGAGATTACTGTCGCCACTCGCAGCGTGGAAATTGACGGCGTGACGGTTAAAGATGGACAGGTGATCGCGCTGCTGGATGGGAAACTGGTGGTTTCTGCCGAGTCGGTCGAGCAGGGTGTCATGGAACTGCTTGAGAAAGCGAACGCCGCTGAAAATGAGATCATCACCCTGTTCTACGGTGAAAATATGCCGCACCCTGAAGCCAACCGCATCGCGGATATTATCCGCAAGAAATATCGCGCGCTTGAGGTCGAGATTCAGGAAGGCGGGCAGCCGCATTATCAGTTCGTGATTTCGATTGAATAGAGAAAATAAAATAGACAGTCACCTGCTTTGCAAGGTGACTGTCTATTTAAACCCAAACTTAGGAGCAAATCATGCATATTCTCGGAATTGACGTAGGCGGCTCTGGAATCAAAGGCGCGCCGGTGGATATAGAAACGGGGCAACTCCTCGCAGAGCGGATTCGCATCAAGACGCCGAAAGATGGCGAGCCTGAACCTGTGGCGGAAGTAGTCAATCAAATTGCGCAGTCTTTTAATTGGACTGGTCCCATCGGTATTGGTTTTCCTGCGCCGATCAAAAGCGGGGTCGCGCTGATGGCTGCCAATGTCTCGGAGAAATGGATTGGCACAAACGCTGACGATCTCTTTACCAAAGTTACCGGCTGCGACTGCACCATGATCAACGACGCGGACGCGGCGGGACTGGCCGAGATGACCTTCGGCGCGGGACGCGGTCAACCCGGGACGGTGATTCTACTGACGCTGGGAACAGGCATCGGCTCCGCGATTTTTCACCGCGGGCACTTGCTCCCCAACACCGAGTTTGGTCATATGAGAATGAAAGGTCAAGATGCAGAATTCCGCACCTCCGATGCAGCCCGTCAGCGCGAAGACCTTTCGTGGGAGAAGTACGCCAAGCGCCTGAATAAATATCTGAAGATCATGGAAAAACTTTTCTGGCCCGATCTGTTTATCATCGGTGGCGGTATCAGCAAAGAGTCCGAAAAATACTTGCCGCTGCTGACCATTGCCACACCCGTTGTTCCCGCTCAATTATTGAACGAGGCGGGCATCGTCGGTGCGGCGTTAGGGGCGAGGCAAAATTAAGTTTTAGGTGCTGGTGAAATCACAGATAATTTTAAATATAAGCGAAGGTGTAAAATCAATCACCTTCGCTTTTTTATTAGACGTTATCGGAAATAACTCCGAAGGAGTGAAATGATTATAGAAAGAAAGCAAAATTAAATTTAACCCCGAAGGGGTGGCATGGTTTTGAGCACAAGCCATGTCA
>VFKN01000097.1 GCA_009885525.1 Anaerolineaceae bacterium
AGATGAGCAAGGGACGCCTCGGCGCCCGTTTGAAAATGGATCGCAAGGACGAGGTCGGCGTGCTGGCGCGGGCAATGGATACGTTTGCAGAAGACCTGCAAACAACCGTTGTCGGCTCAATGAAAAAGATCGCCGCTGGCGACCTGAACATTCCCCTAGTTACAAAAGATAATCAGGACGAGATTGGTCCCGCGCTGGATAAGATGGTCGCCAACCTGCGCCAATTCATGGAGGAACTCAACCGCATGAGCCGCGAACAAAACGCGGGCGACATTGAATCGAAGATCAACGTCGGCTTCTTCCAAGGGGCGTACCGCGACATGGCGCAAGGCGTGATTGACCAGGTGTTTGAACATATCCGCGTCAAACGCCAGATCATCAGCGTCGTCAGCGAATATTCAAAAGGCAACTTCGCCGTCACCATGGAACGGCTGCCCGGCAAGAAGGCATTCATCCATGAAGCAGTGGATACTGTCCGCAACGGCTTGAGCGATATGATCGCCAAGATCGCGGACGCCTCCAACAACTTAAGTTCCGCCTCGGCTGAAATTCTGGCCGCCACCACACAGCAAGCCTCGGGCGCAAGTGAACAATCCGCTGCGGTTACGCAGACCACCACCACAGTAGATGAAGTGAAGGCCATCTCAGAGCAGGTTGTAGACCGCGCGCGCGAAGTGACCGAATCCTCCAAGCGCACCATCGAAGTTTCCGTGGCAGGCCAAAAGGCTTTGCAGGAAACGATTGACAGCATGAACCAGATCAAAGAGAAAGTGGAAGGCATCGCCGAGAACATTTTGGCGCTTTCCGAAAAGACCCAGCAGATCGGCGAGATCATCTCCACGGTCAACAATATCGCTTCGCAATCGAACATGCTGGCATTGAACGCCTCCATCGAAGCGGCGCGCGCCGGTGAACACGGCAAGGGCTTCGCAGTGGTCGCCATGGAAGTCCGCAGTTTGGCGGAACAATCCAAAGCGGCAACCGAACAGGTCGGCGCGATCCTCTCCGAGATTCAGAACGCGACCAACACCACCGTGATGGTCACCGAAGAAGGCACGAAAGGCGTAGACCGCGGCGTGAAACTCGCAGCGCAATCCCAGGAATCGATCGAGAAACTCTCCGAGGCCATCCGCGAATCCGCGCAGGCTGCCATGCAAGTCATGGCGGGCGGGCAGCAGCAAGCCACCGGCATCGAGCAGATCGCATTGGCAATGAAGAACATCAATCAAGTAACCGTGCAGAGTATGGCCAGCACCAAACAGGCAGAGAAAGCCGCGCAGAATTTGAACGAACTCTCGCGCAAACTCTCCGACACGTTGCAAACCTACCGCGCGAATTAAGAGCCGGTGAGCAGTGAGTAGTGAGTAGTGAGTAGTGAGTAGTGAACAGTTATCAGTCATCAGTTTTAAAAACTGATGACTGGCAACTGACAACTGATTACTGTTTACTGATTACTGAACACTGATAACTTGTAGGTATAAATTTGAAAGATGATGCCGCACAGCGCGCGTTTCGTGAAAAGATTATGGATTGTTTTCGCACGGAACTTGCCGGACACCTGCAGACCCTAAACAACGGCATAAACGCCATTGAAATAGGATCTGTAAAAGGCGAGGAACGCGCCGCCACTCTGCATAACATTTATCGCGCAGCTCATACCATGAAGGGCGCGGCACGGGCAGTAGGCGTCACAATTGTTGAACAAATGGCACGCTCACTGGAAGGCGTACTATACGCACTGGAAACAGGCACACTTCAAACTTCACGAGAACTCTTCCATGCCTGTCATCAAGTGCTTGAGGCGATCCAGGTCGTTCAGATCACCTACGAAAATAACGAAGTCATTCCTCCCTACCAGGCCACGCAGGCTTTGATGGAACTGGAAGAACTTTGGAACCCTGGAATAGCCTTAGAAGGAATTAGCCATGACATCTCTCAGCGCCAAAATACGTGAACAGATCATCAGCAGTTTCCGTGCCGAACTCGCGGAACACCTGCAAACCATGAACAATGGTTTGCTTGCGATCGAGCAAGACACGGTCAAGGACGAGGAGCGCGCGGAAACCCTGCGCACCATCTTCCGCGCCGCACATAGTTTAAAAGGCGCAGCGCGCGCGGTGGGCATTACCATCGTCGAACAAATGGCGCACTCCCTGGAGAGTGTGCTGGACGCCTTGCAAAAAGACACGCTGCAGCCTTCACAGGAAATGTTCAATGCCTGCTATCAAACGCTTGATGCCATTCAACTGGTTCAGGAAGCCTATGAGCGCGGCGAAACCACGCCGCCCATACAATCCACGCAAGCCATCATGGCATTGGAAGGACTGCTGCACCAGGAAGTTAAGCCGGTAACAAAAGTGGAAACAAAAGTGGAAACAAAAGTTAACGGAAAGAACGGCAACGGCAAACATCCAAAGAAAGTTGACCCGGCAGCACATGCGGAAGAACGCATCAAGAACACATTTAAAAATGTTCTGGAATTAAAACAGAATGCAGAGACCGCGAAACCGGTTGAGCCGGAACATAAATTGGAACCGGAAACGGAAGCAGAATCCGTGCGCCAACTTGTTGAAGAACGCAGACTTGCCGTGGATCGCCGCGCCGCACCGGATACCGAAACCGTGCGCGTAAAAGTCAGCCGGCTCGACCTGTTGATGGATTATCTAAACGAGCTGCTCATCATCAAGATCCGCTCGCAGCAACGGTTGCAGCAGGTTAAAAATATCAGGGAAAAAGTCGGCTCAATGGAAAAGGAATGGCAGTTGGCGCGCAGCGCATACGCACATCGCGCGCATATCAAAAACGATGAAACCGCCAAACTCTCCAAGGATGAAAAGAAAGTCCTGAATTACGTCGGCGTCACTCAGGAACAGATTCACACCTCCAACCACGATATTAATATTGTGGAGCGCGAACTCGCCAGTGATATTTCACAAATGTCGCTTGCCATCGACGAGATCGAAATGGAAGTGAAAAGTCTGCGCATGTTACCGCTCGGCACCATCACCGCGCCGTTTGCGCGCATGGTACGCGACATCGCACAGGAACACAACAAGGAAGTCGTCTTCCAGATCAAGGGCGTCGACACCGAGCTCGACAAACACGTCATTGAGCAGATCAAAGACCCGCTCATCCATCTGCTGCGCAACGCAGTCGATCATGGCATCGAAGCCCCGGCCCGCCGCATCGCGCTGGGCAAACCCGCCGCGGGGCGCATCGTCCTCTCTGCCGAACAACTGGGCAGGGATGTCGTTATCAAAGTAACGGATGACGGCGGCGGACTCGATCTGGATGAATTGCGACGCGCGGTTTCCAAACTCGGAATTGATCCGGCAACCCTAAGCGAATCAGCGCTTCAAAGATATGTCTTCGAAGCGGGCGTATCCACCAACGCCACCGTCACCGATATTTCGGGGCGCGGCATCGGCCTGGATATTGTCAGCAAGAATATGGAAGAACTCGGCGGCACTTGTGACGTCACTTCGATACAAGGCAAAGGCACCACCTTCACGCTGACCATCCCGATGCGCGTCACAGGTTCACGCGGATTGATGGTACGCACTTCGTCACAATCCTTCGCCATCCCGATCAACACCGTGGATTACATCCTCTCCATTCAACAGAAGCACATCACCCTGCTGGAAGGACACGACGTTATCTATCAAAACAACCAACCCATCGCACTGCTCTGGCTGTGCGACACGCTCGACCTTCCGCGCACGGCATCCTTTACCGGCAATACCGAACTGCCCATTGTCATCCTTAAAAACGGCGAGCATCGCATCGCCTTCGTGGTGGATGAATTGGCGGGCGAGCAGGAGATCGTCGTCAAAGGCTTGGGCGACCAGCTTACACGCATCGCAGGGCTGGCTGGCGCAACCATCCTCGGCACTGGCGAAGTGGTCTTGATCCTCAACGCCAAAGACCTGATCGCCATGGCCATGCGCGGCGGATATACAACCGCCATGCAAGCGCCCGTTGCCGCTGAAGCAAAAACGCCGCAGCGCCCCACGCGCCGCATCCTCGTTGTGGATGACTCAATCACAACACGCACACTCGAGAAGAACATCCTCGAAGCGGCCGGCTACACCGTGGAACTCGCCACCGACGGGCAGGAAGCTCTTAACCTCGTCGGCACAGGCAGCAGCCCCGACATCATCATCTCGGACGTTCAGATGCCGCGCATCGACGGACTTGAACTTGCGCGCCGCATCAAGAACAATCCACAGACCGCGCAGATTCCGATCATCCTCGTCTCTTCAATGGACTCAATTCAGGATAAACAACTCGGCATGGAAGCCGGCGCCGACGCTTACATTAGCAAAGGCGGCTTCGACCAAAGCAATCTGCTCGAAACCATAGAAATGATCGTCACGCACAAGGGATAAAGTACATGATTGCAAAAAAAGAGATCCGCATCGTAGTAGTAGATGATTCGCAAACCGCGCGCGAATTGCTGGTGGCATTGTACGAATCCGCCGGGTTCCGCGTGGTGGGCGTCGGCAAAACGGGCGAAGACGCCATTCAACTGGTCATCAAACATAATCCCGATGTCGTCAGCATGGATGTGGTCATGCCCAAAATGGACGGCCTGGATGCCACGCGCGTCATCATGCGCGAGCATCCCACGCCGATTGTCGTTGTCACCGCCAGCCTGATGCGCGCCGATACCGACCTCGCATTTGAAGCGCTTAAAGTAGGCGCACTTGCCGCGGTGCAAAAACCCGGCATCGAAGATCCTGAAACTTGCGAGAGACTGATCGAGACGATCAGGTTGATGGCCTCTGTACACGTCATTCGACGCTGGTCTGAAGATAAGCCGCATGCAAAAGCAGGCGACCTGATCTCCCCGCCTACTGGCAGTGGAAAAAATATCCGCCTGATCGGCATTGCCTCTTCAACCGGCGGCCCCGGAGTTCTGGCGCAGATATTAAAACCCCTGCCGAGACATTTCCCGATCCCGATCCTTATTGTTCAGCACGTTACGAACGGATTTGCCACCGGTCTGGCAGAGTGGTTACACGAACAGATGAATTTGGATGTGGCCCTGGCAGGACACGGAGACATGCCCAAAGCGGGTTTGGTCTTACTCCCGCCTGATGATTATCACATGCAGCTCAACAAGAACGGCGCGATCGAATTAAGCAAAGCCCCGCCCTACAAGGGTCTACGCCCGTCAGCCAATTATCTCTTCAACTCGATGGCGCGCTTTTATGGCGCGGGCGGCATGGGCATCATCCTGACCGGCATGGGCGACGACGGCGCAGAAGGCATCGAAGCCATGTACAGAACAGGCGCATTCACCATTGCGCAGGATGAGGATAGCTGTGTTGTATATGGCATGCCCGCCGAGGCTGTGAAACGCAACGCCGTCAAACGGGTATTGAATCCCGATCAGATCAGCGAGTACCTGATGAATCTGGCAGTACAAAGAGAAGAAAAACAAATATAACTTGTAAGCGAGGTCAGCATGTCACCTAAAAGCAAAAAAGTATTAATCGTGGAAGATAGCCCAACGCAAACCATGCACCTGGAGCACCTGCTTGCCCAAAACGGGCTGGCCACAGTTTGCGCGCGCGATGGCGAAGAAGGTTTGCACTGTGCGCAACTGTACCTGCCCGACATCGTCATATTGGATATTGAGCTGCCCGGTATGGACGGACTGCAGTTGTGCAAATTATTAAAAGAGAACAGATACACCTCATCCATTCCCATTATTTTGTTCACGCACATTAACGACCTCGAAACCACGAAATTCGGTTTTCAGGCAGGCGCGATCAAATACATCCCCAAGGATGAACATGCCGATGAAACACTATTGGAAACATTAAGATCAACCGGATTAATTGACGAACTGGCAACAACATAGAAAGGCCAGCCCCTCAGCAGTAACGCCGCCTCTAATTTTAAATGAGTCTCACAACATACCATGCCACAGAAAAATGTAAAAACAGCTCTGATCGTAGAAGACAGTCCCACTCAGGCAATGCATCTGGAACAGTTGCTTTCCATGAATGGAATGAACACCGTTTGGGCGCACGATGGCGAAGAAGGACTGCATCTCGCGCAAATGCACATACCCGATATCATCATCTCGGATATTGAATTGCCGGGCATGAATGGAATGCAAATGTGCAAATATCTGAAGACCAACAGATACACGCGCGCCATTCCGATCATCATGCTTACCCACCTTGATTATAGAGAAACCGCAAAATTCGGGATCAAATCAGAAGCGATTAACTACATCCCCAAAGACGCCTTCTCCGATGCGGTCCTGCTGGAAACATTACGGAATCAAAACTTGATCCGCGCAGCGGACGAAGACGAATAAAGTCGCTTTGAACAATTAATACAAGAGGGAAAGGTATCATCTCAAAAAGAAGGGGAAACGTCCCGAAGGTTTCCTTGAAAAACGTGGTTGAGCCGCTCAAACCTTCGGGACGGTATGTAGCCATCCCCAAGTTATTGAGAAGATACAGGGAAAGTCCCCATTTATCTGACTGCTTTTGTAAATATTCAGCAAATAGGATCTTGCAAAAAAAGCCGGGGAAACCTGTATAATAAATTATAGAGATCAACGCGAAGATCGTTATAACACAAACCAGATTTCCTTGCGTTGGTAAATGAGGACAAAATGTCGCAGAAAGAAAATAGCATAAAAAAAGCGCTCATTGTGGAAGACAGCCCCACACAAGCTAAACATTTGGAGAACCTGCTTTCTGAAAACGGGATGATTACGATCTGGGCATGTGACAGCGACGAAGGCATGCATTACGCGGAGACTCTTCATCCCGACATCATCATATTGGATGTCTTTATGCCCGGCAGAATGAACGGCTTGCAGCTCTGTAAATATCTAAAAGAGAATAGGCGCACGCATTCCATCCCCATCATCCTGCTTACCCAATACAACAATAAAGAGACCGCTCAATTCGGATTGAAACTGGGCGCGATAGAATACATCCCCAAAGATGCCTTTGCGGATGCGGTATTGCTGGAAACTTTAAGAGTAAAGGGATTGATCGCGAAAGCGGAAGCGTAGCAAAACGCACTGTTCTGCAAAAAAAATTTCACTGACATTAAATGACTCTCCCGTTTCTGGCGGGATTTTATCCACAGATTACGCCGATTTCGCTGATTTTTAAAATTAATTTGCTACCGTACATTTCCCTCGTAAAAAAACCCTAAGGGTCTTTCTCATTAACCGGGAATTCACGAAGGTAAAACAGGCCTTTAGGGTTTGCATATCCTGTAGAAAAAATCAAAATACAAAATCTGTGTCACGCCTGTACAGGTGGTGGCACAGATTTTGTATTACATCAGTGACCTTACGCACTTTGCATCTTTTCATGTCGCCCTGAGCGATAGCGACACTTGCACCACGCTGCGGATGCAGTGCAGGTGTCGCTTCGCTCAGAACGACATTGCGTAAGGTCAATTACATCACTCTTCGCCGGTCAGCAACTTGATGCGCTCCCACGGCTTGAGCGATTCATCTTCAGCCAATAAATTCTTGAGATCATACAACTCATCGCGAAAGGTGGCGGCTTTTTCGAACTCAAGATTCTTCGCGGCGTTTTTCATCAGCACTTCCATTTCAGCGATGATCTTGCGCAGTTCAGTGCGCGGCAAGCCGTTCAAATCTTTAACTTTATATTCACCCTTCATTTCGCCAATGGCTTTTGCGCTCATGCCTTCGGTCAGGTCGTGAATTTCCTTGTGAATACTGATCGGCATAATGCCATTGTCTACATTGTATTGAACTTGCTTGGCGCGGCGGCGATTGGTCTCATCCAGCGCGCGCTTCATTGAATCGGTCATGCGGTCGGCGTACATGATCACACGTCCGTTCACGTTACGTGCGGCGCGTCCAATCGTTTGGATCAGCGCAGTATCGGAGCGCAGGAAACCTTCCTTGTCCGCATCCAAAATCGCGACGAGGGAAACTTCGGGCAAATCCAATCCTTCGCGCAGCAGGTTAATTCCCACGAGCACATCGAAGACACCCAAACGCAAGTCGCGCAAGATTGCGACGCGCTCCAGCGTATCCACTTCTGAGTGCAGATAATTGACCTTGATGCCCAACTCTTTCATATACTTGGTGAGTTCTTCCGCCATGCGTTTTGTCAACGTGGTGACGAGGACGCGCTCGCGCCTTTCCACTCTCTGATGGATCTCGCCGAGCAGATCGTCCACCTGCCCCTTGCTTGGGCGGACATCCACCTCGGGATCCACCAGCCCTGTCGGGCGGATGATCTGCTCCACCACTTGATCGGCGCGATCCATCTCATACGCGGACGGCGTGGCGGATGTGTAGATGGTATAGCCCATCACCTGCTCGAACTCATCAAATTTAAGCGGACGATTATCCATTGCGGACGGCAAACGAAAACCATACTCTACGAGGGTTTCTTTGCGCGCACGGTCACCGTTATACATGCCGCGGATTTGCGGCACGGTCATGTGACTCTCATCGAGCACCAGTAAATAATCGCTGGGCAGAAAATCGATCAGCGTCCACGGATGCGTTCCGGGGGCGCGGCCATCAATTTGGCGTGAATAATTTTCGATGCCGGAACAATATCCGACTTCTTTTAACATCTCAAGATCGTAGCGTGTGCGCTGTTCAATGCGCTGCGCTTCAAGATATTTGCCCGCGTCTTTATAATATTTCAGGCGTTCTTCCAACTCCGCTTCGATTTTGGTGATCGATTCTTTTAAGCGGTCAGCATCAGTTAAGAATTGCTTGGCGGGGAAAATGGAAATTTCCTTTGGCTCATCATAGATCTCGCCGCTGATTTGATTGAACTGCATGATGCGCTCAACTTCATCGCCAAAGAATGTGATGCGAAATCCGCGCTTGTCTTCGTACGCGGGGATAATTTCCAGTGTGTCGCCGCGCACGCGAAATGTTCCCGACTTCAACTCCAGATCGTTGCGCTGATATTGACTCTCGATCAACTGGCGCAGTAAGGCATTACGGCGATAAATTTCACCGACCTTAAGCGTAACTGTGCCTTTGCCGAATTCTTCAGGAGAGCCCAGCCCATAGATGCAGGATACCGAGGCGACGATAATGACATCGCGCCGCGAAATCAGCGTGGTGGTCGCCGCGAGGCGCATCCGCTCTATTTCCTCGTTGACCTGAGTCTCTTTCTCGATGAAGAGATCGTGGCGCGGCACATAGGCTTCGGGTTGATAGTAATCATAGTAGGAAACAAAATATGAAACCGCGTTTTCAGGAAAGAACTCTTTAAACTCCGCGTATAACTGCGCGGCAAGAGTCTTGTTGTGCGCCATGATGAGCGCAGGCTTTTGCAATTCCTGAATGACGGACGCAATTGTAAAAGTTTTACCTGTGCCGGTAGCGCCGAGCAAAACTTGATTGCGCTTGCCGTCGCGGATTCCATCCACGAGTCCGCGGATAGCTTCGGGCTGGTCGCCCATGGGGATAAAGGGTGCGTTAAGTTTGAATTCCATAGTTTTTGTGTGGGAAATAATTGAGGGAACGTGTGTTCTATTTTACCCGAAACGATAATGAAAAGCCAATGAATATTTTATTGCGCAGATAAGGATTATTGGGTATGCTTACAGAGTACGCAGCCTGCAATACACGCCCAAGCGAGAGGATGAAATGGATAAACAATCCGCGAAACAATTTCAAGACCTGCTGCTGAGTTATTCACAAGAGAACAGCGCCGACGGCAGACAAAAGATGGAAGAACATATTTGGAAGCAGTACGGCACGGAGCAAGCCGCTTTTGTGTTGGACATGTCCGGTTTTTCGCTGCTGACGCGGAAGCACGGGATCGTGCATTATCTTTCGATGGTGAGGCGGATGCAAATGATCGCCGAGCCTATTATTAAAACGCACCACGGCAAGATCATCAAATTCGAGGCGGATAACTGTTACGCGGTCTTTCCAGATACACTGCCTGCGATCAATGTCGCCGTTGCTTTACAGCTGGCGTTCGAGGCGTCCAACCTGATCACACCCGATGAACTGGATGTGCATATTGCCTGCGGGATTGATTATGGAAAAATATTGATCATTGGAGAAGAGGATTTCTTTGGCGATACGGTTAACCGCGCCTGCAAACTGGGCGAGGATGTTGCCGCGGCAGGAGAGATACTGGTCACACGTGACGCGCTGCAAAGAATACCTCCAGAAGCGGATATAAAAAGCCACGCGGTAAATATCTCCATTTCAGGAATCGACATCCCCGCTTATTCGATAGAATACCATCCGCAGACGTGACCAACCCACTTAGGGTTCGTAAAAACATAAGTTCCCTCACCCAAACTAAAACTTGTCTTTGCAAGGGCGCTTGGTTATCAAGCCTGCCGTGATATTTGTTCTTCGCCCGACACTTGCACCGCACTGCGTTTGTTGCAGTGCGGCGAAGCAATCTCCTCATGAATACCGAGATTGCTTCGCCGCCAAAGAGCAAAGTGGCGGCTCGCAATGACACCACCATGGGGTTTATAATATGCACATTCTTGCAAGCAAAATCGAACGATTCTATATGGAGATAACATGAATCCGCGCTTCCTAACGATATTCATCGTCACACTTGCCTTACTCACTGCCTGCACATCCGCGCCGGCAGTTCCGCCAACGCAATCAGCAGACGCAATTTCTACATTAGCGTTTCAACAGGTGTATATCATGCTGACGCAAACCGCGCTGGCCGTATCCCCCACCCCAAGCGCCACGCCGACCATCAAAGCCACCCCGCCGCCCAAAAAACCAACCTCCGCTGGTGTAACACCCAAGCGCTCGGTTACCACCGCCTTTGCGCCCTGCTGGAAAGGACCCGGCCCCACGTACACATTAATAAGCAATATCAGCCCCAAAAAATATGTGGATCTTCTCGGCATCGGAAATGTTCCCGGCTGGTACGTTGTCCGCAACCCGTATTTCCACAATCCCTGCTGGATAGAAGCCATTTATCTTAAAATCGATCCCAACATGGATACATCCAAATACCCGGTCATGACGCCGTCACCGTAATCAGAAGTAAAATTCTCTACCGTACATGCAAACCCTAAAGGTCTGCCTTACCTTCGTAAATTCCCAATTAACGAAAAAGACCTTTAGGGTTTTTTACGAGGGAAATGTACGGTAGCAAAAAGTAAAATAAAAAAGATGAAGTGCTTTGCACTTCATCTTTTTTATTAATCGTTTTCCTTTATTTTCCCGAGATCGTCACCGACTCGATTGCATCTCCTTCAAAGGCGGGACCTTGTTGCGGGTCGCGGCGTGTGATCGCGTTGACTACATCCATGCCGCTGACAACCTGGCCGAAGATGGTATATCCGCCGTTGAGTTGCTCCGTCGGCCCGAAGGTGATAAAGAACTGGCTGCCATTTGTATCGGGACCTGAATTCGCCATTGCCATTACACCCGCTTTATCAAAGGTCAAGTCGCTATTTTCATTGACGAATTCATAGCCAGCTCCGCCTGAACCAGTGCCGGTCGGGTCGCCGCCCTGTGCCATGAAACCTTCCAGCACACGATGGAAGGTCACTCCATTGAAGAAGCCTTTGCATGAGAGAAAGACAAAACTATTGACAGTAATTGGAGATTTCGCGGGATACAGTTCGACAACAAACTCGCCGCCCTTTGCCATTTTAAAGTTGGCAAAGTATTGCTTTGCTTGATCGACCTTCATCGGAGGCGCTTCATATTGCTGGGCAGTTGCTATCGAATCAAATTCCTTGCACACGGATGCACCTGACACTGCTCCGCCGGATGCGGGAACATCTGCGTTAGGCTGCGACTTTGGAATATACATCCATGCAATAACCACAACCACGATCAGGATAATAGCGATCGCAACATATTGAACGATTTTTTCAGAGTTCTTTGGCTGCTGATCTTTTTTGAATTTTTCCTTGCTTACACGTTTCTTGGGTGACATATAAATTTCTCCTTGAATGAATTATCAGTAGCTCACGAAAAGACTTCGTAGTTGCGACTTTAGTCGCTTTTTAGCCGAACGACTGAAGTCGTTACTACGCTTTCGTGATCTACTGATTATACCTATTTGACCTGAAAACAGGATTGCTTCTAATCTGTTCCTGGATCCCTGTACTGAAGGATTTAGAGCGCAACAAAAGGGTTTTATTCAACCTTTGGTAGTGGTTACTTTGTAAGTGATGGCAAATTTCAAGTTTGCAACCGAACTACTTTTTTAATGCGAATGGCGCGAATTGGCAAATTTCGCCATATTTTGGTTTTTTCACGGCATTCGCTTCATTTGAGAAATTCGCGTTAAGGTTTGTTACTTCGACTTACCCACTACCCAACCTGTATCTGATGAATACAAACCACACTCCTACTCAGTCTCAAAACATCCGCGTCATGTAAAGGTTTTTTTGCAAGAGATCAATCATAGAAAACTGAAATGGGCCGAGAGCCATTTTCCTTTATCCTTCCCTGCATTTTCTGCTAAAATCGGCGGGCAATGAGAAGAAACTCGAATGCAAAATATCTTAGCTATGGATTACTAATCGGGATGGTAACCGCAAGCGCGGCAGGCATCGCGTTGCTCATCCTTTTATCAAATAAAACCGCGCGCGCAATGATTATGCCTGAAGCCGCAAGCACGCCCGTGATCCTGCCTGCTTCCACATCCATGCTGATTTCAACCGTCAACGCGACAATCTCCGTAGAAACAGCCACCTTTACGCCCACGCCCACACTTATTTACCTAACCACCTCAACCACGAGCGCGACTCCCCTCCCCACCGCCATCCTCACACTCGGCGAGCAAAAAGTAAAAACCGGCGAATTATATTTTGCAGGGCCGCTCACACAGGCAGAACAGATCAGGTTATACAATACTTCGATTACCTTTATGGCGCCTACAACAAAAGAAAGCAAGCAGATTGGAGAACAAATCGCCGGGGTCGGTTACGGTTCGCCAACTTTGATTTGCGGTCCATTATCGATAACGATCCTGCAAACCTCAGGTCTGCTTGCATCTGATATTGTTCCTTTTGACTTTTGGCTTTTAAATCCATTTTTAGCGAAAGACCGTGAGATACTCGCCCGCGCATTTCCACCTGCACAATATGATCACTACGAGACAACTACTTCGCTAAAAAAAATTGACTTCGCCGCTTCGCCGCTTCTGCCTGGTGATTTTATCTACATCAAGCATGGATCGGGCGGCACGTTCGATCACATGCTGGTGGTTAACCGCGTAGACCAAATGGGGCGCGCATATTCGGTCACCAATTACAACAGCGCGCAGGGTTTTATCATCAGCGAAGTTTTACTCTATGACCCGCTCGATCTGAATGCCGGCATGTTCAAGCAATGGACAAAGCAAAGGAACGCGCTGGATGGCGCCACCGGTTTTGGCGGATTTGAATTATGGAGACTGCGCACACAATGAAATCAAACACCCCAACCATCATTTTCGATTTTGGCGGCGTGCTGATCAACTGGGATCCGCGCAATTTATATCGGCGCTTCTTCTCCGACCCTGAGAGCATGGAGGATTTTCTCACAGAGGTCAACTTCATGGAATGGAACGCGCAGCAGGATAAAGGACGTCCATTCGCAGAGGGCGCGGCAATCCTCTCGGAACAATTTCCGCAACATGCGAATTTGATCCGCGCTTATTATGAGAATTGGAGTGAATCCATTACAGGCAGCATCCCCGGCACCGTGGAGATTTTACAAACGCTCAAGCAAAAAGGCACTCTGCTTTATGGTTTGAGCAACTGGTCGTCAGAAACCTTTCCCATTGTCCAACATGAATTTCCGTTCTTGAATTTACTGGACGGAGTTATTCTTTCAGGTGAAGTAAAATTGATCAAGCCCGACCCTGCCATTTATGAGCTGTGCCTGAAAATGATTGGTAAACCTGCGAACGAATGCCTCTTCATTGACGACTCGCAAGCCAACATCGCCATTGCAAACAAAATGGGATTCGACACCATCCGCTTCACCTCACCTGAACAATTGCAAAGCGAACTGGAATTTCGGCGGATTCTTTAATCAGCACATCCTGAGGGCAAGCGAGCCGCCCAATTCGAAAATTACATTGAGGAAACATGGACCTGAAACAACACATCGAAATCATGCTGCCCGAAATCGAAAAAGAATTACAAAAACAAGTTGCGCGGTTGGATGAAGAGCGTACGCGCCCCTTTCACGAAATGCTCACCTATCATATGGGCTGGACAGGTGAAGGCGCAGGCAAAGATGCAACCGGCAAACGCATCCGCCCGCTGATGGTCTTGCTGTCAGCATCTTCAAGTGGTGCAGATTGGCAACTTGCATTACCCGCGGCTGCTGCCGTTGAACTGGTACATAACTTTAGCCTCGTACACGACGATGTGCAGGACAACTCGGATAAACGCCGCGGCAGACCTACTGTGTGGACAAAATGGGGAGTTCCGATGGCCATCAATGTTGGCGATGCGCTCTTCGTTATTTCGAATCAAGCGATGATGAATCTGGCGAAGACATATCCCGCTGATATTGTTCTACGCGCCGCTTCCATTTTACATGACGCCTGTCTCGATTTGACACGCGGACAATTCCTCGATATGTCTTATGAAGAGCGTACAGATCTGACCATCGAAGATTATTTCCCGATGGTTGCAGGCAAGACATCCGCATTGTTATCTGCATGTACGCATATCGGCGCATTGCTTGGCAAAGCAAACGAAGTGGGACAGGAAAATTACCGCAAATTTGGACATCATCTCGGATTGGCATTTCAAATTCAGGATGATATTCTTGGTGTGTGGGGTGACGAAATATTGACGGGCAAATCCGCAGCGAGCGATTTGGTGGAAGGAAAAAACTCATTGCCGATATTGTATGGGATTGGCAAAAAGGGTCTGTTTGCAAAAAGATGGGAGCAAGGCCCCATTATGATTAATGAAGTGAAGGATGTTGCAAAATTATTGGAGGATGAAGGCGCAAGAAATTATGCGGAAGAAATGGCTGCGCAGGAAACTCATAAAGCATTGGAATATTTACGCGCAGCAAATCCGCATGGCGCAGCAGGCGAGTCTATACTCGAGCTGGCAAATGTTCTGCTTAATCGAAAACAATAAAGTGGAAACTTAAGGTCGCGTTCGTCTCTTGACATGCCTTTTCTCCGTAGCGTATAATCCATCAATCAAGCGGGTGTAGTTCAGTGGTAGAACGCTTGCTTCCCAAGCAAGATATCGTGGGTTCGATTCTACCGCACCGCCATATACAGGAACACAGTCATTATTCGACTGACATATTCTATATATGGAGTACAAAATGTCCACTCAAACTGTTGCAAAAGAAAATAGAACGCTTGCCTTCTCGTTCGCCCTGCGTGACGCTTACACGGATTTTATGTTGTCGCGTCAAGCAATGCGAGTCACGCCTGCCACTGTTCAATTTTATAAATACACCGCTGGCTTTTTTTTGACGTGGCTTGAATCACAGTCCCTACAATCACCGCAAGAAGTTACCGCTCGCCATGTCCGTGCCTACCTTGCCGAATTAATAGCCCGTGAATTAACAGACAACACTGTAAACTGTCACGCCCGCGCCATTCGTACAATGCTAAAATTTTGGTATGCCGAAAATTACATGAAGGACGTTGTAAAATTTGAAATGCCAAAGGTAGAAAAAAAACGCCTGCCTGTACTCACCGCCGATCAAGTCTCTACCGTTCTGCAAGCGTGTGCCTCACTAAGAGACAAGGCTATTATTCTGCTTATGGTGGACACTGGCTTGCGCCGTTCCGAAGTCATCGCGCTAAACTGGACTGACTTGGATTTTGGCACTGGACTGGTACAAGTAAAACGCGGTAAAGGTGGTAAGTCTCGCAGTGTAGTTATTGGCGCAACCTGCCGCCGCGCAATACTTGCATACCGCCGAACGCTAAACATTGAAACGCTTACACCGCCATTGATTCAAACTAATTCGAACACGCGATTCACTGGCAATGGATTCGCACAAATATTCAAAAGACTTCGTGCCGCCGCTGGCGTCTATGTCACGCCTCACAGCCTGCGCCGTACATTTGTGATCTTGTCTCTGCGCTCTGGCATGGACGTGCTACACTTGCAGGCACTGCTAGGACACTCTACACTCGCAATGGTAGAGCACTACGCACAAATGCAAGATGAAGACCTTATTCAGGCACATAAGGAATATTCCCCAATTGACAACCTGCAAAGACTAAAGAAGTAGCCGCGCTCGCATGGAGTAAACGTTTAACACGTTGTTAAACGTTTTTTCATGTCTGCGAAGTAGCCGCGCTGGCATGGAGTAAACACAATCACCTTCCACGCGTGTAACGTGATTTGAATTCCATCCGCGTTTGTATGGAGTAAAATTTCGCTGTTTTTTCGCTGTTTCCTGCCATTATTATTGCATCCGTGCTTGTATGGAGTAAAACCTAAAGTAAGCCACTGTGACGTAATAAGCAAAAAGACAGTCCTAGACTGCCTCTTTGCTTATTACATGCCTTAGAATCGCGCTGTGTGCATTCTAAGGCACTTGTAGCCGCCTTGCCGCCTCTATTCAGCCTCTACTGCCTGACTGTCATATACAAAATTGACGATTAGCAATTCAATGTCTGGACGCGCCTCGAATGCCTTTAATTCTGCATACGTTTCGAAGTGAACATCCGCCGCGCCTGTACCGCCTTGCGCCACTGCCACTCCCTGGACTTTGTAGCCTGCGTCTTCTTTGCCGAACATACCGTTAGTTATGAAGCAAAAGTATTTTGTTGCACCGCTACCACTCACCTGCTCAAGTTTATTCAGCCTGCTCTTAGTTGCCATGATCTTCACTCCGTATAAAATCCGCAAGTCGCTTGTGCGAATCGCTTGTGTCATCGAAGTAAATTTCCAATAACTGTTTTGCAAATTTCAAGTTTTCTGCAAATGACAACCTGCCAAGTGCCACTTCATATTCTGACTTGTCGTCATCGTAAATCGCGCCGCCGTCAAGCACTTTTTGAAGAATGCTTTTTGCCGCTGGCTTTGGCATGTTCTTTTCAAGAGACGCGATTCGGTTTCTAGCCGCCACTTGGTACCTCTGTCAGCCTGACATTATATTTTCTTTGCAAATAAATCTTTGCACGCTCCACGAATTCGCGTTCCGCCGCCGTCATTGGAAAGGCAGTCGCTCGTGCTTCATCCTTCGCAAGTTGCAACAATTGCTCTGCCTCTGGCGACAATTCCTTTGGCGGTAGTATTACGAACGCAAGTCTTTTCAGCCTGCTCTTAGTTGCCACTTGGTACCTCGCTTACATCTGCTTTTACCGTGACGATGAGCGGTATTCCTTCGCGCTTGCAAGCCATAAGTTGCGCCGCCTGTGCTATGGCGTCTTCAGGTAGGTCAAGCGTAATTCTTATGCCGCCGTCAACAAGCGTTTGCACTTTTTCAACGCTTGCAA
>VFKN01000108.1 GCA_009885525.1 Anaerolineaceae bacterium
GTTGAGTTCAATATCGTCAATCATGCTGGTGTTAGTTTACTCGTTTATCTTTGTTCCGGGGGGGATTCAATAATTTCCTGCTCATCCCCGATTTATTGAGATGATACCGCGTGTGGGAAATAAGCACGGGGAAAGAAGTCATCCGCATGAAGCATGACAACAAGGTGAACTCGGTCGCCTTTAGTCCCGACGGGAAGTATGTTGTTTCAGGAAGTGGTGATCGTACTGTTCGCGTGTGGGAAGTCGCCACCGGGCAAGAAATCGCCCAGATGGCGCATGATAATTATGTAAACTCGGTCGCATTTAGCCCCAATGGACAGTACATCGTCTCCGGCGGCGCGGATAACGCCGCCCGCATGTGGGAAGTTGCCACAGGGCAAGAAATCACCCGCGTGACTCATGGGGGTTGGGTTAACTCTGTCGCATTCAGCCCCGACGGGCAGTTTGTCGTCTCGGCAGGCGAGGATAAACTCGTCCGCGTGTGGAAGTGGAATCACGATTGGTTTGCCGAAGTTTGCCCGCTTATGACGCGCAACCTCAACCCCGTCGAGTGGCGTCAGTATATCGGCGCTGTTTTGCCCTATCAGGCAGTGTGTCCTAACTTGCCGCTTGAGCCTCAGGTCACGTCTCCGTAATAAGGAAGCAGACCTGACAGGCTTTATCAGCGCGCCACTTAATCGAGATTCCGTGAATCACAATTGCGCTGATTAATCAGGCTTCTATGGAAACTTGTCAGGTCTTTAGTGAGAGAGGCAAAAAGGAAACGTAATTATGGCAAAAGTATTCATTTCATATTCACGCAAAGACATTGAATTCGCCAAGAAACTCACCGGCGAACTGCAAAAGAACGAACTGGATTTCTGGATCGATTGGGAAGGCATCCCGCCCACCGTGGACTGGTGGCGCGAGATCGAGAAAGGCATTGAAGAAGCGGATGTATTTCTATTCATCATCAGCCCGGATTCCGCTAAATCCAAAATCTGCGGGCAGGAAATTGACACTGCCGTCAAGAACGGCAAGCGGATCATTCCCATCGTGACGCGCGAGATCGAGTGGGAGGATACACCGCCGCAACTCGGACATCTAAACTATATCTTTTTCAGCCGGGACGACGATTTCGATACAGCGGCGAAAAAACTATTGACCGCCATCCAAACGGATTACGAGTGGGCTGCAACGCATCGCCGCCTGCAAGTCAAGGCTTTAGAGTGGGAAAGAAATAACAAAGAAAACAGTTTTCTCCTGCGCGGCAAAGATCTGCTCGACGCGGAGACCAACCTCGCGCTTAATTCATCCAAAGAACCGCATCCCACCGACTTGCAACGCGGATATATTTTTGAAAGCCGCAAATCTACTGACAGGCAGAGGCGCTTGCTGACAGGGATTTCGATTGCGGGCGTGATCGCGCTGGCTTTATTGGCGGTGTTCGGGTTTTATCAGGCGGGGCAAGCCACCAATAGCGCCGCAACCGCGCAAGCAAATCTCGTGGTTGCTCAAACCGCGCGGGCAAACGAAGCCGTAGCCAAAGAAACCGCCATCGCTAATGAAAAAGAGGCGCTCAGACAATCGAAAATTTCACGCGCCGGGGAACTTGCCGCGCTGTCAATTTCGCAACGCGAAGAGAATTTCAACCTGGCGATCCTGCTCGGCATAGAAAGTTTCAACGTATATGATGGCGCCCAGTCACGCAAAGCGCTGCTTGATAACACTCAATACAATCCCAACCTGCTTCAATATATGATCGGTCATCAGGAAACAGTTTGGGAAGTTGCTTTTAGTCCGGATGGAAAGACTTTGGCATCCGCAGGATATGACAACACGATTATTCTATGGGACACAGTTACGCGTACCCCCATTGGAAATCCGCTTGCGGGTCATACGGATGAGGTGTATGCGCTTGCCTTCAGTCCGAATGGAAAGGTTTTTGCCTCGGGAGGCAAAGACAACTCCGTCTTGTTATGGGATGTACAAAGCGGTATTCAACTTGGCAAGCCCTTGCTTGGGCATACCAAAGCGATCAACGGCATTGCCTTCAGCCCCGATGGAAAATTACTTGTCTCCGCCAGTTATGACGGCACAGTCATTTTATGGGATGTCGCCAGCGGACAGCCAGCAGGAGAGCCTTTGCCAGTCAGCAAGTATCCCGTCTATCGCGCGGTTTTCAGCCCGGATGGAAAGACCCTCGCAACGAGTGGCGAGGATATGATCATCCGCTTATGGGATCTTGAGACACGTCAGGTTACAGGAGAATTACGCGGACATACATTTGCTGTCACCAGCCTTTCATTCATCCCAGACGGAAGCATCCTTGCTTCGGGAAGCAATGACTCAACCGTTATGCTGTGGGATATCAAGACCCTTGCGCCAATTGGAGATCCGCTAAAAGGACATACAGCCAATGTTCTTTCCGTCAACTTTAGCCCGGATGGAAAGACGCTTGCTTCTGCGAGCCGCGATCACACCATTATTCTTTGGAATACAGATACGCGCCTGCCAATCGGCAGCCCCTTGCGCGGACATAAAACCGGCGTCGCCAGCGTGGCGTTCAACCCAAAATGATTTATGCTTGCTTCGGCAGGCGAAGACAGCGCGGTCATCCTGTGGGACTTACAGGCGCATCGCCCATTCAAAACGCTTTCCGGTCACGACGATGGAGTTAACAGCGTAGCGTTTAGCCCGGATGGCAAACTCATCGCTTCTGCCAGTAAGGACTCCACTGTTATTTTTTGGGACGCGCAGACTTATAAAATGCTTGGCGTTCCGTTGAGCGGGCATCAAGACGTTGTCAACAGCGTAGTCTTCAGCCCGGATGGAAAATTGCTGGCAACAGGAAGTTATGATAATACGGTCCGGATTTGGGATATCAATACACGCGCCCTTATAGGCGCTCCGCTCACAAACCATGTAGACGACGTAAACAGCGTAGCGTTCAGCCCGGATGGAAAATTAATCGCTTCCGCCAGTTCAGATCACACGGTCATTTTGTGGGATGTCCAATCTCAAAAAATGGTCGGCTCTCCACTGGACGCAAATCTTGGCGCTGTGTGGACCGTTGCCTTCAGCCCGAATGGAAAATATCTGGCTGCCGGGTATGATGCGCAGGCAATTGTCATTTGGGATCCGAAAACTGGGCAGCCCATCGGCAAGCCTTTGACAGGCGAGATCGCATTTTGGGTATCGGAACTTACATTTAGCCCGGATGGAAAAATCCTTGCAGCTTCGGACGGCAATAGCGCAATCACTTTATGGAACGCGGAAACCTTTCAACCCATCGGACATCCGCTGGTCGGCGCTTCCACCGCAGTAAATACACTGGCATTTAATCCTGATAGCACGGTGTTGGCTTCGGCAGGTTGGGATAAGACCGTTGTGCTATGGGACATGACAAGCCTTCAACCCATCGGCGAACCATTAAGCGGACATACGGATGTCATTTACAGCGTTGCTTTTAGCCCCGATGGAAAAACGCTGGCTTCAGGGAGTTGGGATAAAAAAATTACGTTATGGAATATCGACCTGGATTATTCCGTAGAGAGCTCATGCCGGCGCGCCGGAAGAAACTTTACGCACGATGAGTGGTCGTTATATTTCCCCAATGCAGAATATCGTAAGACCTGCGAGCAATATCCGCTGGAGGCGGAGGTCATATCTCCATAATAAGGGAACAGACCTGACAGGTTTTATCGGCGCGCTTTTTTAATCGGGATTCTACAGAAACACTTCGACAAGCTCAGCGAAACGCCTGTCAGGTCTTTGGTTTGAGAAAAAAACTCCGAGACGTTTCACAAAATCTCGGAGTTTTACTTTTAACCTCAGCCTATCTTACTGCTGAATGAAAATTTCAGCCGTCATAATTCATCCTTCATCCTTCACTTTACCCCAACACTTCCACATCATGCGCGCCGGATTCTTTCAACCCCGCGCCGGTCATGCGGACAAAAATCGCCTTCTGCTGAAAATCTTCGAGTGTTGCCGCGCCGCTGTAGCTCATGCCGGATTGCAAACCGCCGATGAGTTGCGTCAACACCTCGCGCGCTTTACCGCGATACGGCACCGCGGCTTCCACGCCTTCGGCAACATACTCTTCGATCTCCTCTTGCGTGAGATCATTGCCTTCGCGTTTATTACGATCAATATTCGCTTCACGCGAAGCCATGCCGCGCGAGGCTTTGTAGCGATGACCACGGCGCGTCATCACCAAGCCGGGACTTTCATCCGTGCCCGCGAGCAGACTGCCGATCATGGCAGTTTGCGCACCAGCCGCAATTGCCTTGGCAAGATCACCGGGCTGACGAATGCCGCCATCCGCGATGATGGGAATCTTCGCAGACTCAGCCGCTTTCGCACATTCGATTACCGCGGTGAGTTGCGGCACGCCTGAACCCGCGACAACTCGCGTAATGCAAATCGAACCGGGGCCGACGCCGACTTTTACCGCATCCACACCTGCATCGATTAATCGCTTCGTGCCATCCGCGGTGGCGACATTCCCACCGATAATTTGCGCCTGCGGAAAATGTTTGCGGATATTGGTGATCATATCGATTTCGAGATTCGAATCTCCGTGGGCGATATCCACCACGATGCAATCCGCACCCGCTGCGAGGGCGGCTTCGACGCGGCGCATTTCCTTATCGCGCACACCGACCGCCGCGCCGACGATCAAACGTCCGCGCGCATCTTTTGTCGCCCGCGGATATTGGGTGATATTCATAATATCTTTCAGCGTTACCAGACCAGCCACATTCCCATCCGCATCCACAAGCGGGAGTTTCTCGATGCGATTTTCGTGCAGCATCTTCTCGGCATCTTTTAATGAAATATTGGGAATGCCGGTTACAACATTCTTCTGCATGATTTCTATAACGGGTCTGCTGTTATCATCTTCAAATAAAAGATCACGCGTAGTGACAATGCCCACGAGTTTGTTGCCGCCATTCAGAATCAGAATGCCGCCCGTATTTGTTTCCTCCACGAGTTTTTTCAGGTCGCCAACCGTATGCGCAACGGTCATCGTGATCGGTTTATCCACAATAAAAGACTCGGCTTTCTTTACGCGCTCGATCTGACGCGCCTGCTCGCCAATTGATAAAAAGCGATGAATGATGCCAATGCCGCCTTCGCGCGCCATCGCGATCGCCATTTCACTTTCGGTGACCACATCCATATTTGCGGAAACGATCGGGATATGCAGCGTAATTTGATTTGTCAAACGTGTTTGCGTTGAAAGCGCGCGCCGCGAATCCACTGCGGAATACTGCGGCACCAGCAGAACATCGTCATAAGTTAAAGCCGTATCTTGCAAAATTTTCACAGGAACTCCTCTTAGCCAAATTTGAACCGCCCGAATTATAATGCGTATACGGTACAAGGTAGACACGTAAACAAGTACACACGTGCGAACCACTTCCTACCTGTATACTTTTTTACTTGTGTACTCATTATGCCCGTGTACTTACACCAAGGAGATATCATGTCAGTTACAGCAGTGATCGGTTCACAATGGGGCGATGAAGGCAAAGGCAAAGCGGTGGATTTCCTCGCAGAGCAAATGGATTATGTCGCGCGTTTCAACGGCGGCAACAATGCGGGGCACACAGTTATCAACGAATTTGGAACATTCAAAATTCATCTTGTGCCTTCGGGCATCTTCGCAAAAAACACCATAGGCCTGATCGGCGGCGGCGTGGTGATTGATCCGCAGGTGCTAATAGACGAAATCGAAATGCTGAACAAGGCCGGCATTGGCGTGGATGGCCGCTTGTGGATTTCTCCGCGTTCGCATTTGATCATGCCGTATCATAAAATATTGGATGGCTTGTACGAAGAAGCCAAAGGCGCCGGCGCGACAGGAACCACGCGCCGCGGAATTGGTCCTGTTTTTGCGGATAAGGTCAGCTACAACGGAATCCGCTGGAGTGATTTCACCAGCGATGTATTCGAGTCGCGCCTGAAAATGCAACTGGAACTAAAGAATAAAATCATCGTCGCATTGGGCGGAACAACACTCGATTACGAATCAATCTGCGCGGAGTATCGCGGCTATTATGAAAAACTAAAGCCGTATATTCGTGAATTATTCAACATCGTGCAGGATGGTTTGAAGGAAAATAAAAACTTTTTACTTGAACAAGCCATGGGAACATTTCTGGATACGGATTGGGGAACCTATCCATTCGTGACCGCATCCACAACGATCCCATCCGCCGCATCCGCTGGGCTTGGAATTCCACCGCGCCACATCACCAGAGTCATCGGCGTGACCAAGGCTTACACAACCAGAGTCGGCGCCGGCCCGCTCCCCACAGAAATTCATGACACCGAAAGTGAAGTGTATAAAAAATTTGGCGAAGTCGCCGCAACGACGGGACGCGTTCGCCGCGTCGGCTGGCTGGATTTGGAGATCGTGCGCACCGCAGTTCAACTCAGCGGCGTGACCGAGTTGTGCCTGACCAAATTAGATGTGCTCAGCGGCTTGGATGAAATTCAGGTCTGCACGGGATACACAATGAACGGCAAAGACGTGCGCTATGCGGACGTGGATGCGTATGGTTTAAGCGAAGTGAAGTTAACTTATAAAACTGTCAAAGGCTGGAGCGAAGATATTAGTAAAGCAAGATCATTTGATGAATTGCCCGCCAACGCGCAAAACTATGTGAAGATGATCGAAGAAGCGGCAGAAGCCCCTGTCAAGTGGATCGGCGTCGGCCCTGAACGGGATGCTACGATTAGAAGATAGATGCGCTTGGTATAATTCAATTTATTCTGTATGATTCGATTCTCAAAAAGGATTTTCAAATGGTAAAGGGTTTTGACACATTACACAATCGGCTTCTCAAAGCAAAAACGGAAGAAGAAGTCAAGCATGCTTACGCTGAGCATTTCAAATTAGACTACGACACCGAATTTCATCACGACCTGTATTCGCCTGAAATCTTCTTTGAGTTCAAGTTCACCCGCAATCTTCACAAACGAGATGTCCGCGCACACGTGCTCGCACAGGTGATGTATTATGTGCGGCGATTACGCCTCGGGCATGCGGATAAAATAATCCCCCCAGTAATTTGTGTTGCGGATGCGCATCTTGCTTTTTTCACAGAAACCATCAAGTGGAAAAAATTCTACAGCAACGACAAGAAATACGATTGGGAACTTGCGCCCAGTATGCCGGATGCGAATTTAGCCGCAGACATTGCTAAATTTTCAGAAACTAATGCCATTAAAGTTTTCGATATTCTTGACGAATCCGAGTACCAAATATTCAGCCAGCGGCTCTCAACCCATCGCGCGCGCCAGCTCGAATTTGACTTCAGGGTCAAGAAATTGATCACCGAAGAAAACTTTGAGGAAGTCTTTGATTATTGGCTTAAGTGTTTTGGAGAATCAGTACGCAACGGCACAAAACCTTCGCGCTATTTTCTATGCGATATTCAAAAAGACCGCTCGCATTACGATAGTAAAGAGAACAAGGTTATCTTCCTGATCGGGAAGGATGAAAAACGCGCAAAAAAAATCCTGCCTGAAGAGTACGAATGGTTTTGGTCTAACTACGAAAAAATATCAGACCCTGATATCACCAGAAATATTCTCGCCAAAGTTGACCGATTAACCGATGAGCCAATCCGCCGTTTTACAGGGGAATTCTTTACGCCCGTTTCGTTTGCGCGAAAAGCGCATAGTTACATTGAAAAAATCATCGGACCAAAATGGTGGACAAAAAATTACCGGCTATGGGATATGGCTTCCGGAACCGGCAATCTGGAATGGTTTTTGCCATCTGATTCCTACAAAAGTGTTTATCTTTCCACGTTACACGCGGAGGATGTTCAGCATTGCCAGCGCGTTTTTCCCGGCGCGACGGTTTTTCAATATGATTACCTCAATGATGATATTGACCGAGTTTTTAATAATTTACCGCTTTTCAACCACACGTACACATCTAAACTTCCCACCAATCTGGTGCGCGATCTCGAAAACCCCAATATCAAGTGGTTGATCTTTATCAATCCGCCCTTTGCCACTTCGCAAAAAGCCGGTTATTCAGGCGAAAGCAAGAAAAGCGTGAGCGACACAAACATCCGTCCGCTCATGCACGAGGCGGGTTTGGGCGAAGTTTCGCGTGAATTATTCGCCCAATTCCTGTTTAGAATTCGGCAGGAGTTTTTGGGTAAACAGGCGCATCTTGGGCTTTTTTCCACGCTTAAATATATCAACGCCAACAACGATCAAAAATTCCGCGATAATCTTTTTCAATTTACCTTCAAAGACGGTTTTGTTTTTTCGTCGGCAAATTTTTCCGGCACACGTCAGGATAATTCTTTCCCGGTCGGCTTTCTAATCTGGGATTTGGCAAACCGTAAAAAACTTGATGCTCAAAAAATCGAGGTCACAATTCTCGATGACGATGCCAGCAAGATTGGACGCAAACTCATCGTCGCCGAACACCGCTCGCGCTTTCTCAGCAAGTGGATTAACCGCCCCGCCGCGACTGAAATTTTTCCACCGCTGGGCAGCGCAATCTCAGTAAAGAGTGGAAACACGGATGTTCGTGACCGCGTAGCAAAAGGATTCCTTGCATCGTTGATGTGCAAAGGCAATGACGTACAGAACTACAACAATGTCGCGCTGCTGTCTGGTCCCTATGTCAGCGCGGGCGCATTATCCATCGTGCCTGAAAATTTTGACAAAGCCATGGTCGTTCATGCTGTGCGCAAGAATGTCCACAAAAACTGGATCAATGACCGTGATCAATTTTTACAGCCGAACAAAAACCCCGGCATTGGCTTTATGCGGAGTTGTACGGTATGGAATCTATTCGCGGACTCCAACCAAACATCTTCCTTGCGAAACGTCTCGTATAAAGGGCAGACATTCCAAATCGTCAATCACTTTTTCCCATTTAAGGTTTCGGTTATAAAAAAATGGAAGATTTCTGAAACCGATATTTTGCGCTCACTGGATCACGACACTGCGGATCGTTTCGTCGCCAAATGGTTACAAGAACAGAATTTGGATGCTATTAGCGAAAAGATACTGGGAATTAGCCGGGAAATCTACAAAACATTTTTTGAGAGATTCAAGGATTTACCAACCTCAAGATACAAGGTTGAGTATTGGGATGCAGGCTGGTGGCAGATCAAAAAGTGCTTGAATGATGCTGGCTTGGAAGAAGAAAGATTTGAAGCAATTAAAAATCTCACGGAACGGTTAGGCGCTGAAATCAGCGAAGGCGCTTTGGAGTTACGGATGATAACATCCGTATAACATCCAAGACAGTCACTTATGGAAGTGACTGTCTTTTTTTAGAAAGCAAGTACACCTCATAAACACAAGGCGATTAATATCATATGGAACTTTACTTTATCCGTCACGGACAATCCATCAACAATGTGAATTGGAATATTCCAAATCACATTATGAATTCCGACCCCATTCTCACAGAAATTGGTATTGAGCAGGCAGAATATCTTGCAAAATATCTCAAAGAAAAACAACACCTTACTAACGATAAGTCCTGGAATATCCAGAATCAATACGGATTCAGTTTTACGCATATTTACACCAGCCTGATGGAACGCGCGGTTGCGACCATCACCCCTGCGGTGCGCGCGTTAGGCGATGTCCCATTCAGCGCGTGGATGGATATCCACGAGGAAGGTGGAATTTACGCGCGCGAAGAAGAGGCAAATCAAATGGGCCTGCCCGGCAGACCACGTTCTTTTTTCAAAGAGAATTTCCCCGAGTTGAAACTTTCAGATGATTATGATGAAACCGGCTGGTGGAATCGTCCGATGGAAAGCAAGGAAGAACGTGGGCCACGCGCGGAACGAGTGCTGGAAGAATTACTGGCTCGTCACGGAGATAAGGAAGGCCAGCCGGAACAGCGCATCGCCTTTGTCAGCCACGGCGGGTTCTTCATGCATCTGATTTCTGCCATGCTCAAACTTCCCTGGCGGCAAGCCGCATATGACATGAAATCCTGGTTCCTGCTTAACAATTGCTCGATCAGTCGTTTTGATATTCGTAATGGAGAGATCATCATCGTCTATCTCAATCGCACCGATCATTTGCCCGCGCATTTAATTAGCGCATAATAAGATTTTGAAATAAAAGGGGAAGTTTATATCAACTGGCAAGTTTAGATGATTGGCAACAATACTCGTGTGCACGCAAAACATGTCAGGCCGGGGTTGCTCTCTGCGCCGTCCCCGGCGCAGGGTTTCCTCGCAAACCGCCGCCGAGGACGGCGGCTGGAGCATAGGTTAATGACAACCTTTGCGTGCACACCA
>VFKN01000148.1 GCA_009885525.1 Anaerolineaceae bacterium
GGCGGCGGGGATTTAAGTATGCAAGTAGATGATAAAAAATATATATTTCATTCCGTTATGCCCATGGTGCGCTTCATCAAGAAAACTCCCGTCGTAGATGGTTCCGGTTTAAGAAATACGCTTGAAAAAAAAGCCGCGCCATTCATCTTGGAAAAAATTGGCGATTACATCAATTCAAATGGAAAAACGGCGCTCATTATGACAGGCTCTGACCGTTGGGGATTGACCAGTTCATTTTTAGCGGCAGGTTTTGAGTGTACCTTTGGCGATATGCTCTTTTCGTTGGAAATACCCTTTCCATTACATACTGCTCAACAAATTAAAACATTATCCGCCATCTTAATGCCGATTGCGTTGCGCCTGCCTTTTCATTGGATTTATCCAACGGGCGAAAAACAGGAAGAACGCAAGCCAAAATACCCTCAATATTTTAAAGCGGCGACAGTGATTGCGGGCGATTGTCATTACATCAAACGCTATATGCCCGATGATATGAAAGGCAAAATTGTTGTCACCAACACCACAACTCCTGAAGATGTAGCGTTATTCAAAAAATGCGGCGTTAAATATCTTGTCACAACCACGCCGGTATTGGAAGGTCGCTCCTTTGGCACGAATATGATGGAAGCCGCGCTGGTTGCAATCTCTGGTAAAAATCGTCCGCTCACTTGGGATGAATATAACGAAATGTTAGCTAAACTTGGTTTTGAACCACAATTACAGGAGCTGAATTAAATGATTGATGCGATCATAACCGCCGGTGGCATTCCGCAGCCAGGCGACCGTTTGTATGCTTATTCCAACGGAAATTCAAAAGCGCTGATTGATGTCGCCGGCAAGCCGATGATCCAATGGGTGCTGGATGCGCTCGGTGATTCGAAAGCGGTCAAGAATGTGATCATTGTCGGGTTGACTGCCAAGAGTGGTTTGACCTGCAAAAAACCCATTCACTACGTTTCCAATCAGGGGCGCATGCTGGCGAACATCGTCACGGGTGTAAACAAATCGCTTGAGCTTGATGCCAGGAGCGAATATGTTTTCATCGTCTCATCCGACATCCCTGCGCTTAAAAGCGAAATGGTGGACTGGCTCGCAAAGACCGCCATGGAAACGCGCGACGAAATGTACTATGGCGTTTGTCCGCGCGAAGTGATGGAGGCGCGTTATCCCGAATCCAAAAGGACTTATACAAAGTTAAAAGATATGCAAGTCTGCGGCGCGGATATTAATATCATCCATGTCAATCAGGTCACCCAGCATCTCGATATGTGGGAGCAACTCATCGGCAACCGCAAGAGTCCGGCAAAACAGGCGGCAGTCATCGGCTGGAGCATCGCCTTCAAATATCTGACGGGGCAATTCACTTTGCAGGAATTGGTGGAACGCGTTTGCGAAAGGGTCGGCATCAAAGGACGCGCGCTCATCTGGGAGCACGCCGAGCCGTGCATGGATGTGGACAAGCCGCATCAACTGCAGATCATGCGCGCAGATATGGAAGAACAGCAACGTGCGGCAATTGCGGCGCAGAAAAAACTGGCGGTAAAAATTAAATCCGCCGCAACCAAAGCCATGAAAGCGAAGTCGAAAGAAAAATGAATTTTCGTTCCCTACTTGAACTCGATGCCCGTCTCTCCGGTCAAATGCGCGTTGCCGAAAAGCCGGGCACTTTACGGTTTCTGGCAATCTTCCTGGCGCACTCCGGTGACTCGTGGTTTTGGGCAGCCGCGTTAATTCTCGGCTGGTTCATCAGCACATCCGCGTGGAAGCAGTGGGAAATCGTTGAATTTTTTGGAATATTGGGTTTGGCAGGCGTTGTGCTAGCGATTAAATTTTTAGTTCGCCGTGAAAGACCCGTGGGCGAATGGGGCGGGATTTATCGCAACACCGATCCGAATTCTTTCCCCTCGGGACATGCCGCCCGCGCATTTTTAATCGCAGTCGTCGCCGCGCCGCTGGCGCCCACGTGGCTGATCTTTATTTTGTGGATATGGGCTCCGCTCGTATCGCTTGCGCGCGTCGCGATGGGCGTCCATTATTTATCCGATGTCGTTGCCGGCGCGATTCTGGGAATCATTGTTGGAATAATCGGCTTGCAGATTTACCCGCCAATGGTAACTTGGCTCGTTGGTTTGATCGGTTTCCCGCTTTGGTAATAAAAATCGGAGTGCGGACTTCAGTCCGCGCATTACAAAATGCGGACTGAAGTCCGCACTCCGCGTAATTATTGAATCACAAACGGATTAAAGTCCGTATCGCGGTCGTAATAATCTTCGTGTTCCGCCTTTTTCAACGCGCGGACAACAACATAAGTCAGCGGGGTCATCACAACTTCCACAGTTACTTTGAAAAGATAATTTGCAACCGAAAGCGTGAGAAATAAACTCCACGGAAAGACGCCAAACAGCGAAGCCACCGCAACGAACATGATCGTATCCACCAGTTCGCCGACGATCGTGCTGCCGATGGTGCGCATCCACAACCAGCGTCCGTTGGTGAGCACTTTCATTTTAGCCAACACAAATGAATTGGTGAATTCACCCAGCCAGAATCCCGCCAGACTGCCGAATACAATTCCGCCTGTGCTCATGCCGCCGAGGATGGCGCCATACGCGTTATCACCTGCGTATCCCTGCCAGGTGACCTCGCCCGGCAATATGCTGATTACCCAAAAGACAAGCGACGCCAGCGCGAGTGTAGCGAATCCCATCCAGATTACACGGCGCGAGCGTTTGTATCCATACACTTCGGTGAGAATATCGCCGAAGACATAGCTGATGGGGAAGAGCAATGTCCCTGCGTCAAATGCCATCGGGAGTTTGAAAATGCTGAAGCCCAGGTCAATGATTTTGGCTGAAGATGCTACGTTGCTGACGATCAACACCGCAATAAAAAAGCCCATGATGATTTCGAAATACCGGTAATTTTTTGTTTCCATAGTTTTCCTTTTTATTTTCCACCGTACATGTAAACCCTAAAGGTCTGCTTGCCCTTCGTGAATTCCTGATTAACAAAAAAGACCTTTAGGGTTTTTACGAGGGATATATACGGTAGTGATTTATTTTATATTTTTCTCGGCGTCACTACACCATTTTGAACATCCCAAACTTCTGATTGCTCAACAAATTCGGGGTTGAATAATTTTGTATCGGTGGTTGTAAATAAAACCTGTTCACCTTTACCAACATATTTCAGCAAATCGGCGCGACGGTGAACATCCAACTCTGCCATGACTTCATCCAATAAAATCACAGGCCATTCGCCGGTGCGTTCGTGCATCCATTCCACTTCGGCGAGTTTGAGCGCGAGTAATGTTGTGCGCAACTGTCCGCGCGAACCGTAATCGCTCACATCCGCTTTGTTGATGATGAAGCGCAGATCATCGCGATGCGGACCGATAGTGGTGACGCCACGCGAAATTTCCTCACTGCGGATATTTTTCAAACGCGCGAGGAATCCTTTGTGGATTTCATCCAACCCCAGCGTGGAGCGGTCTATCGGCGTGTCGATTTTTAATCCGAGTTGCAGATCAGGCTTGGGGAGTGGATCGTATGCGGGTTCATACGCGAGACGCAGAATCTCCGCGCCGCGCGTCAACTCATGGTGGATGCGTGACGCGAAGCGTTCAATTTCCTGCACCGCTTGAATCCGCCACAAGATAATCTGCGCGCCGAGTCGCACCAGCGTTTCATCCCAAACCTCGAGTTGCTTCGCGTCGCCGTTACGTTCATATAACGATTTGAGTAAGGCATTGCGCTGCGTGAGCGCCTGATTGTATTCGCTCAAGACACGCGCGTAAGCCGGGACAGTTTGCGCGAGCGCGAGGTTGAGATAGCGGCGGCGTTCGTCGGGCCCGCCCTCGATGATCTGCGACATTTGCGGCACAAAGATAACCGCATTGAAATGTCCCATAATATCGCTGACGTGTTTCTTTACGCCGTTGAGCAAAACTTCCTTGCGCAAGCGCTGACCGTTGACTCCGGTGGGCTCAAGAATTAATCGCGCTTCGAGATGATATTTGGTTTTGCCGCGTTGATAATCCGCGACGAGCCGCGTGACCGCCAGTGGATTTTTAGCTTCATGAAAATTAACGATCTGCCGATCAACATGTGTTTGAAAAGATGTGAACGCCGCAAGAAAATAAATCGCCTCCAACACGCTGGTTTTGCCTTGCGCGTTCGCACCCACAAGTAAAACAACCCGCCGTGGAATTTCTACATCCAGGCGGGTGAGACTGCGAAAGTTGGTGAGCGATAAATGTTTTAGGAACATAACGGGTGACGAGTTACGGGTTACGAGTTACAAATTACACAATCCGTAACTTGTAACTCGTAACTCGTTTATCAATCCAGCGGCGTTTCTTCTTCGTCCTTCGGTTTCCAAACTTCTGTTGCGAGGTCGGTGAAAAGCACGCCGTTGAGATGATCGATCTCATGCTGGAAGATACGCGCTATCCAGCCATCCACTTTTAATTTGACGGGTTTGCCGTAACGGTTCAACGCCTTGACTTGAATTGCCTCGTATCTTTCCACTTCGCCGATCAAACCGGGGATGGAAAGACAACCTTCTATGCCCATTATTTTTTCTTCCGATGCTTTGACAATTTCCGGGTTAATGATGACAAATAATTTCTTCGGCTTGGGCTCCGCCTCCGCGCCTTCTTCGTCTTCATCCTCATTTTCGCCTTCCGCGTATTCGATCACAGCCAGCTGCTGAAGAATGTTGATCTGCGGTGCGGCGAGCCCCACGCCGGGCGCGTCGCGCATGGTGTCGATCATATCGTCAATCAGTATTTGTAATTCCCTATCGAATTTTGTAATCGGTTTTGCCTTGCGCCGTAAAACGGGATCGGGCAGGGTAATGATTTCTCTCAATGCCATATTTTATTCCTTATTTACCTGTCGGCTTGCCGTCGCCATCTTTCTTTTGATCATCCTTCGGGACAATCACTGGCTGCGGTTTAAAACTATCCATATTCTCATGATACGCGGCGATCCAGGTGGCAAAGCGTTCACGGTCATCCTTGCCCGCGTTTTCGTTTTTACTCGCAATACGCACCATGCGCCTGCGGTTAATATCCGATTGAACGCTGGCTGGGTCGGCTACATCTTGAAAGTCGAATTTTGAGCCGCCCACGGTGATTTCCACCGTGCCGTAATTAAAGAAATACGAGATAAGACCCTCGCGTTTGTAGGAGATGCTCAAAATACTTTCGATCTGCGCCGCACGTTTTTCTTCCTTGCCAAAAGGCTGGCGGTCAATGTCAAGAATTTCCTCGGCGGTCAACATGAAAATGTCGTTCTTCCAGTCCACATATTTCCAGATAAGCCAGCCAATAATGGGCAGGGAAAGCATGGGCAGCGCAACCGAGATTGTATCGGGCCTGAAACCCGACTGGAAAAATGATTCGGTGGGCGAATTGAAAAGGTAAACAGCGCGCCAGACTTGTAATGCAACCATGCCAAGAGTGAGAGTCAAAGGCTGCCATGCTTCCTGCACCAACACAACCCAATGTTTGTGATAAATAATCTTGCCTGCGTCTTCTGTGCGTAATCTAAAAACTCCTTTCAGCGCAAGCCACCATAACGGCTGCTTTGCAATGGATTCGTCCACGCTGACAACGGGGGGAAGTTCCGGCTCTTTTTTCTTCTCGACAGGCATACCTAATTTCTGCAGGATGGTATTTTTCATCAGGTCTTTTTGCGACACCGTGGTGATCGATTTTATGCGCTCCCAATATTCGCGGATCATATCCGCAGCCTGGTTGGGATGATCGACATAATCGAATTCGAGTCTGCCTACAAAGGTGCGCACGATCACATTACCAAAATCCATTATGCGGCCCAGCTGGTCAGTCTCCACACCGACAGACAGGATCGAGCTGAGCGGGGCTTCCTGCCGGCTGTCGTATAAACCGATGACCTTCTCCAGCCAGATCACGCGTTGATTGGTGACGATGTAATAATCGTTGCTCCAGTCGATTGTGTTCCATATCATCCAGCCGATGATAAAGAGTAAAGCCAATACGCCGAGAGCCGTCGGAGTGGTCGCGCCGCTAAGCACCCCCAGGACAAAAAGCACAATCGGCACAAGCAGCGAAAGGAAAGGCATAACCAAGGCCTGATACAAACGCAATTTATGCCTGCGCGCAACAAAATAAATGACCTCTTTCGGCCCAAGCCAGTCGAACTTTGTCGCGCGCGCGAGTTTGTGACTTTTGATCGCAACCAGAAAATTCGGTTTTAATTTTGGATATTGGGCGATGAGTTCTTCAAAGTGCGCGCGTGTCAGGAAAAGCAGGGTGGTGTCTTCCAGGGTCGTGATCGTCGCTGAACGCGTGCGATTCTCCACCAGGGCTTCCTCGCCAAAATAATCGTTCGCCACAAGCCAGATCAACACTTGCTCGCCTTCTTTGGTATTAGGGCGGGTTACTTTTACCTTCCCCTTGAAAATAATATAAAAACCTTCGGGCTTGTCGCCGCGCTTAAAGATGACCTCGTTCGCAGGCTTTACGATCTCTTCGAACTTCACGGCAATGCCCGCGAGCTGATCTTCCTTCAAGCCATTGAAGAGATGGATTTTATTTATTACAGCGGTACGTTGCTTTAATTCAATCACAGTCTGATTCTATCAAATTTCGCGCACAATTGCACACCCATATGCAGGAGATTCCATTTGAGCGGGCAGGCCGCCCGCCAACAGAGATTCCACCGCCTCATCCAGAAAAAAGCGCGCCGGATTCCTTTGACGAAAAGTTACATCGTCCACCGCGCCGCGATAACGCAGGATTCCCTCACGGTCGATCACAAACACATGCGGAGTGGTCTGCGCCTCGAATAGATTCGCGAGCGCAGATTCCGCATCCAGCAACACAATTGGAAGAGATTGCGCCAGCGCGGATTTTTTCAGCGCCTCGATATTTTCATTGCGATTCGACGCGATAGATAACATCACCACATCGTCACGCCACTGCACAAACATAGACATAATCGCCTTATCCGTCCGCTCCGAGTGCGGACATTCGCACGACCAAAAGTTGATGATCACGACCTTCCCGCGATAATCGCTTAAACGATGAAGATTGCCATTCAAATCTGGCAATTCAAAATCAGGCGCGGGTTGGTTGATTTCCAAGGACATGGTTGCAGGTTTAAGGTTGTAGGTTTAAGGTTACAACCTTAAACCTACAACCTTCCAACTTTTAAACGATCTCCACGCCCGCCAATTTCTCGATCACACCTAACACTGCGGAGTTATCCAACTCGCCCATGCCCATTTCGATCATCTGCTCATAGAATCTTGTGTTTTCCTCAGTTGCCGAAATGGGAATGTCATATTCCTTTGCGGTATCCAAAACGATCTTCATATCCTTCAACTGCATATACGATTTAAATCCCGGGCTGCGGTTGCCGTCGAACAAACGCGGAGTCTTAATATCCAGCGCCCAGCACTGCGCCGCGCCCGCCTTGATCGCATCCACCACTTTGCGCGGATCGACGCCAGCCTTCTTCGAGAAGACCAGCAGTTCACCCATCGCCACCATCTGCGCCGCGACCATGATCTGATTCGCAGCCTTCGCAACCTGACCTGCACCCGCATCGCCGACATGCGTAATGGTCTTGCCCATCGCTTGCAGAATGGGCATTGCCTTCTCCAACGCTTCCACTTCGCCGCCGATCATAATCGTCAGCGTGCCATTCTTCGCGCCGATATCTCCGCCGGAGACGGGCGCATCGAGCGAGAAGATTCCCTGTGCCTTGAGTCGTTCCGCGATCATTCGCGCGGACGCGGGTTTAATGGTGGAGTTATCCACTACGATAAGCCCGCTCCGCGCGCCTTCGATAATTCCATTTTCACCGAGTGTAACTTTTTCCACATCCGGTGAATCGGGTAAATTGGTGAAAATAATATCCACCTGCGCGGCAACTTCTTTCGGTGAGTTCGCAGCCAGCGCGCCTTCCGCGACCAATTCATCCACCGCGGCGCGCGAGCGGTTATGCACCACAACCGGAAATCCGGCTTTAAGAATATTGCGGGCAATCGACTTGCCCATCAATCCGAGACCGATGTATCCAACCTTTAACATAATTGGGAACTCCTTGAAGAAATGATTGCGCGATTATAACCTGCGTCGTAGCATCTTAAAAAAACAGAAACAAAGTTAAAGAAAAACTTAACCTATGCTCCAGCTTCTATGCTCCAGCCGCCGTCCCCGGCGGCATTTTGCGAGGAAACCCTGCGCCGGGGACGGCGCAGGGCGCAACCAAAAAACAGAAACAAAGTTAAAGAAAACACGATAAACTATAGGCATGGTTGAAAACATGATGAACCTTCCTGCTCGCAAAATTTATCTTGGCTCGCTAAATGATTCTCCCCTCGGAGATTTACGCATCGCCGCCTCACCACGCGGTCTGGTTGCCGTTGAGTGGGTCAAGTCCCAGCTCGGATTGGAGCGCTACCTCGCGCGCCTGAAATCAGACGTGGAAATTAATCAAGCGAAGATTCAACCCTACGCCGACCAGTTGCTTGAATACCTTAACGGTACGCGCAAAAAATTTACCTTTGCCATAGATTGGGCAACCCTAAAACCTTTTCAACTCAAAACACTGAAAGCTGTTTACGCCATCCCTTATGGACAAATCCGCACTTACGCTGAGATTGCCATGCAGATTGGGCATCCATTTGCCTACCGCGCTGTCGGGCGCGCCAATGCCACAAATCCGATGGCGCTTGTGATCCCCTGTCATCGCGTCATCGGCGCGGATGGCAAACTCCACGGCTACGGCGGCGGAGATGGTTTGCCCACAAAAACATGGCTATTGAAATTGGAAGGAAAATCGTGACTGAATCCTACATCAATCCCTTGACTTATTTCCGAATCAGCCTATAATCGGGCGAAATCTAAAGCCCATGAATATACCTTTGTACAACCTCTCCCTTATTGTAGTCGTCCTTGCGGTCCTTATTATTAAGGATCAATTTTTGGTTAGGATGGCAGCAGTGAGAGTAAGAAAGTAAATCACTGAGTGAGTACGAGAGCCGCCCTAACCACGGGCGGCTCTTTTTTTATCTAACCCTCACCCCACCTCACCCCCTGCCCCTCTCCTGAGAGGAGAGGGGAGTCTCAAGGAGAAATATGCGTTCAGATACAGTTAAAAAAGGTTACGAGAAAGCGCCGCACCGCGCGTTGTTACGCGCCACCGGTTTGCAGGATGATGATTTCAACAAGCCGTTCGTTGCGATCGTTAATTCCTATGTGGATATTGTCCCCGGGCATGTGCATTTGCAGGATTTCGGCAAACTGGTGAAGGATGCTGTCCGCGCGGCGGGCGGCGTGCCGTTTGAGTTCAACACCATCGGCGTGGATGACGGCATCGCGATGGGACATCAAGGGATGAAATACTCGCTGCCTTCGCGCGAGTTGATCGCCGACTGCGTGGAGACGATGATCGAAGCGCATCGCTTCGATGCGATGGTGTGCATCCCGAATTGTGACAAAATCGTGCCGGGTATGTTGCTCGCCGCGATGCGCGTGAACATCCCGACCATTTTTGTCTCTGGCGGCGCGATGAAAGCGGGCATGACTCCCGATGGTGAAGTAATCGACTTGATCTCAGTCTTTGAAGGCGTCGGTGCATTTTCAGCGGGGAAGATTGATGAGAAGCGCTTAGCCATTTTGGAAAAGTTCGCCTGCCCTTCGTGCGGATCTTGCTCCGGCATGTTCACCGCCAACTCGATGAATTGTTTGATGGAAGTGCTCGGACTCGCGCTGCCGTATAACGGCTCAGCATTAGCGAAGACTCCCGAACGTGAAGCATTAGCGAAGGCAGCCGCCACGCAGATCATGACCTTAATCGAACGCGACATTAAGCCGCGTGATATTGTCACCGCTGATGCGATTGATGACGCATTCGCATTGGATATGGCAATGGGCGGATCATCCAACACGGTGCTGCACACGTTGGCATTGGCAAACGAAGCGGGCGTGGATTATCCGCTGACGCGCATCAACGACGTGGCAGATAAAGTTCCGCATATTTGCAAGGTGAGTCCGGCGGGCAAATGGCACATGGAAGATGTGCACCGCGCGGGCGGAATCCCGGCGATCTTGAACGAAGTGCAGCGCGGAACGGGAATGTTACATTTAGACCGCATCACAGTAACAGGCATGACTCTGGGGGAATCGATTCAAGGCTGCGAGATTAAAGACGAAGAAGTGATCCATAAATACGAGAATGCTTATTCCAAGCGCGGCGGCTTGTCGATTTTGTTTGGCAATCTTGCGCCCAAAGGTTCTGTTGTAAAAGTGGGCGGCGTGAGTGAAGCCATGATGAAATTTGAAGGTCCGGCTGTGATCTTTGAATCTCAAGATGAAGCCATGGCTGGAATTTTGGCAAAGAAAGTTAAGGCTGGTGATTGTGTTGTGGTGCGTTACGAAGGTCCCAAAGGCGGGCCGGGCATGCAGGAAATGCTCTCGCCCACATCCGCGATTATGGGCATGGGACTTGGCGATAAAGTGGCGCTGATCACCGATGGACGTTTCAGCGGCGGGACACGCGGCGCGTGCATTGGTCACGTTTCACCGGAGGCGGCGGCCGGCGGTCCGATCGCGGCGCTGAAAAATGGGGATGTGATCCAAATCGATTTAATGGCGCGCAGACTCGATGTCAAGTTAAGTGACGCGGAGATCAAAAGTCGAATCGAGGCATTGCCTCCGTTCAAATCCACAACCACATCCAAATGGTTGAAGCGCTATTCATATTTTGTGACGAGTGCGGATACGGGCGCGATATTAAATAGCTAATGTCATTGCGAGGAGGATGCTCTTTCCGACGAAGCAATCTCTGCGCATGAGGAGATTGCTTCGGGCAAAGAACAAGTGCGCCCTCGCAATGACATAATATTCAAGGAGAAGCGAATGAAAAAAACTGGTGCAGAAATTATGTGGGAGTGTTTGGTGCGCGAAGGCGTGGAAGTTGTCTTCGGGTATCCGGGCGGGGCGAACATGCCGATTTATGATGCGATGCTGAGTTTTCCCATCCATCATGTGTTGGTGCGGCATGAACAGGGCGGCGCGCACATGGCGGATGGATACGCGCGCGCTTCAGGCAAGGTCGGCGTTGCGATGGGAACATCGGGACCCGGCGCGACGAATCTCGTCACGGGTATTGCGACCGCGATGATGGATTCTGTTCCCGTTGTATTTATCACAGGACAGGTCGCCGCGCATCTCATCGGCGGCGATGCGTTTCAGGAAGTGGATGTGACCGGCATCACATTGCCGATTACCAAGCACAATTATCTCGTCACACGCGCGGATGAAATTGCGAAAGTTGTGCGCGAGGCGTTTTATATCGCACGCAGCGGACGTCCCGGCCCGGTGTTGATCGACATCTGCAAGAACGCGCAAGTTGAGCAAACGGAATTTATTTATCCCGAAGACGTGAAACTTCCCGGCTATCAACCCGTTTCACACGCGCCGAAGAATTCATTGGAGGAAGCGGTGAAGTTGATCGAGAAGGCGCAGCGCCCGATCATTTTATGCGGACATGGCGTATTGATGTCCAAAGCCGAGGAAGCGTTGATGCAATTCGCGGTCAAGACGCAAACTCCGGTTGCGAGCACATTGCTTGGGCTTGGCGCGTTCCCCGCATCGCATGAATTAAGTTTGGGCATGATGGGTATGCACGGCGAAGTTCATACAAATTTGGCGATTCAAAACTCCGATTTAATTTTGGCTTTCGGGATGCGCTTCGATGACCGCGTGACCGGCACATTAAAAACTTACGCGCCGCGCGCGAAGAAAATTCATATCGAAATTGATCCTTCTGAAGTGAATAAAAACGTGGCTGTGGATGTTCCGCTCGTGGGCGATTTGAAAACCGTGTTGACCGATCTCATTCCGCTGGTGGATGAATACGATCACGAAGAATGGAAGAAAGAGATCAACGCGTGGAAATCTGAAGCGGATGCGCGCAGCATTATGAACTGGGAAGAAGACGGCAAACTATATGTAGCGCATCTCATCGGCGATATTTGGAAGGCGACCGGCGGTGGCGCAATTGTCACCACGGATGTGGGTCAGCATCAGATGTGGGCGGCGCAATATTATCAACTTGATAAACCGAATCGCTGGCTGACTTCGGGCGGCGCGGGCACGATGGGATTTGGTCTGCCCTCCGCAATCGGCGCGTGGTTCGCAGATAAGACTCAGGAAGTTTGGGCAATCGCCGGTGATGGCGGCTTCCAGATGACCGCCGCGGAATTAACTACAGCAGTTCAAGAAGGCGCAAATGTAAAAGTTGCCATCATGAATAATAGTTTTCTCGGCATGGTGCGTCAATGGCAGGAGTTTTTCTTTGAGAAGCGCTACTCCGCTGTGAACATGCTCTCGCCCGATTTCGTAAAACTCGCCGACGCGCATGGCGTCCCCGCCCGCCGCGTGACCAAACGCGAAGAAGTGGATGAAGCCATCGCTTGGGCGCGCAGCATCACCGGCCCCACCGTGATCGAATTCAAAGTGGAAATGGAAGACGCGGTCTATCCGATGGTTCCCGCCGGCGCGGCGCTGGACCAGATGATACAGAGGCCTGCAAAAGGATAATGTCATTGCGAGGGCGCTCTTGATCTTCGCCCGAAGCAATCTCCTCGTAACACGGGATTGCTTCGTCGGGAAGAGCACCCTCCTCGCAATGACGTGAGGAGAAAAAGAATGAATTACACATTTATAGCATTAGTAGAAAACAGACCGGGCGTGTTGAATAGAGTCGCATCTTTATTTCGCCGCCGCAATTTCAATATTGAGTCACTCGCGGTGGGGCGCACGCAAGACCCCGAAGTTTCGCGTATGACCGTCGTTGTGGATTGTCCCAACGGAGACATGGACGCGCATAAGATCGAAGCGAACTTGTATAAACTCGTCAACGTGATCGATGTGCAGGATGTTACCCATCAGCCTTCGGTAACGCGCGATTTGGCTCTGATCAAAGTTAAAGTGGGGCCCGAAAAACGCGCTGAAGTCAACAGCCTTGCGGAAATTTTCCGCGCCCGCATCGTGGATGTGGCGGTCGATTCGGTCATCGTCGAGATCACCGGCACCGAAGATAAGATCGAGGGTATGATCGAATTGCTGCGCCCGCTCGGCATCGTGGAAATGGTCCGCACCGGGCAAGTTGCCATGACACGCGGAGTCAACGACGGTGTGCGCCGCGTCTCTGGCACGGGTAGCCATATCGAAGATGTATCTGATCTGGCGGAAATGACGCCGTAAAAGTAAACAAGTAAATACGGAAACAAGTAGACATGTATACCTGTTTACTTGTATACCTCACATAAAAATCATAAAACAGGAGAACAACAATCATGGCAAAAATAAATTTTGGCGGTACGGAAGAAGAAGTTGTTACGCGCGATGAGTTTTCATTGGAAAAGGCGCGTGAGGTTTTGAAGAATGAAGTTGTGGCAGTTATCGGGTACGGCGTGCAGGGTCCGGCGCAGGCGATGAATATGCGCGATAACGGCATCAACGTGATCGTTGGTCAGCGCGAAGGCACGAAGAATTGGGATAAGGCCATCGCAGATGGCTGGGTTCCCGGCACAACCTTGTTCAATGTTGAAGACGCCGCAGAAAAAGGAACGGTTATTCAATATCTTTTATCGGATGCAGGTCAGCGCTCTGAATGGCCCAAGATCGTTGAATGTTTGAACGAAGGCGATATGCTTTATTTCTCGCACGGATTCTCCGTCACTTTCAAAGATGACACTGGCGTGATTCCTCCTCCGCATGTGGATGTGGCGCTCGTTGCACCGAAAGGTTCGGGCACCAGCGTGCGCCGCAACTTCCTCGCGGGCAGCGGAATCAACGCGAGTTTTGCAGTGCATCAGGATCACACCGGTCGCGCAACGGAGCGCACGATCGCTTTGGGTATCGCTATTGGCGCGGGCTATTTATTCAAGACCGATTTCAAGAATGAAGTTTACAGCGATCTGACCGGCGAGCGCGGCATTCTCATCGGCGCATTATCCGGTGTGATGGAAGCGCAGTACAACGTCCTGCGCAAGCATGGACATTCCCCCAGCGAAGCGTTCAACGAAACTGTTGAAGAATTAACTCAATCTCTAATTCGACTCGTTGGCGAGAACGGAATGGACTTCATGTACGCCAACTGCTCCACCACCGCACAGCGCGGCGCGCTCGATTGGCATCCGCGTTTTCGCGATGCGGTTGCGCCCGTCTTCGATGCGCTGTACGAATCCGTGGTCAGCGGCAATGAAGCGCGCATCACACTCGAGTCCAACAGCCGCGCCGATTATCGCGAGCAACTCGAAAAGGAACTAGCCGTTTTCCATGATTCAGAAATGTGGCGCGCGGGTGCTGCGGTGAGATCGTTACGTCCTGAGAATTGGCAGAAATAAATAGGTAAACAAGTAAACAGGTAGACACGGAAACATGTTTACTTATGTACGTGTCTACCTGTTTACATTAAGAGGAAGACTATGACCAATAATTATGTAAAGATTTTTGACACCACATTACGCGACGGCGAACAATCACCGGGCGCAACGATGACCTCCACAGAGAAGTTGGAAATCGCACATAATCTTGCGCGGCTCGGCGTGGATATCATCGAGGCTGGATTTCCCGCCGCGTCGCCGGATGATCTCGAAGCGGTGAGACGCATCGCGAACGAAGTCGGTAATTCAACTGATCCCAGCGCGAAAGTTCCGATCATCGCGGGGTTGGCGCGCGCGAATAAACTCGATATTGATAAAGCCTGGGAAGCGGTTCAATCCGCGCGGAATCCGCGTATCCACACTTTTCTGGCGACTTCGCAAATCCATATGAAACACAAGTTGAAGATGGATCCCGAAGAAGTTGTGCAGCGCGTTTCGGAGATGGTTGCGTACGCGAAGACGCTGTGCGCCGATGTGGAATTTTCGCCCGAAGATGCGGGACGCTCCGACCCCGAATTTTTGTATGTGGTTCTCGGTGAGGCCATCAAATCCGGTGCGACCACGCTGAACATCCCCGACACGGTCGGTTACACCACGCCCGATGAATACTATAAATTGATCGACGGCATTATCAAAAATACGCCGGGCATGCATGAGGGCATCACGGTTTCTGTGCATTGCCATGATGACCTGGGACTCGCCACCGCGAACGCGTTGGCTGGAATTCAAGCGGGCGCGCGCCAAGCCGAAGTGACCATGAACGGCATCGGCGAACGCGCGGGCAATACATCGCTCGAAGAAGTTGTGATGGCGTTGAAGACTCGCCATCCCGTTTTTCAACTTGAGACAGGAATTGAAACACAGCAACTTTCGCGCATGAGCAAACTCGTCAGCAATTACACGGGCATGTTGGTGCAGCCGAACAAAGCCATTGTCGGCGCGAATGCGTTCGCGCACGAAGCGGGCATTCATCAAGATGGAATGTTGAAACATCAGACGACTTATGAGATCATGCGCCCCGAAGATGTGGGCGTGAATCAAACCACGTTGGTGATGGGCAAACATTCGGGACGCGCCGCGTTGAGAAATCGACTCGCCGAGATGGGACACTCGCTCGATGATGTGGAACTCGATAAGGCTTTCACGCGCTTCAAAGAATTGGCTGACCGCAAAAAGGTCATCACCGATCTGGATCTCGAAGCGCTCATCGCGGATGAATTCTATAAACCGCGCGAAGTGTATCTGCTCAACGGGATGCAAGTCATGAGCGGAACGATGGGCATGCCCACCGCCACCGTGCGCCTGCGCGGACCAGATGGAATCATCCACACTGTTGCCTCAATCGGCACAGGTCCTGTGGATGCGACGTACAAGGCCATTGATCAAATCGTCAACGTGCCGTGTACATTGCTTGAGTTCAACATCCACGCGATCACCGAAGGCATTGATGCGCTCGGCGAAGTGACTATCCGCATTCAAAGCGATAGCAGTTCCACCACGATGGACGCTCAGCGCGAAGTGGAATATGTCCGCGTGTATGGCGGACACGGCGCGGACTCAGATATCCTCGTTGCCAGCGCGAAGGCGTATATCAACGCGCTGAATAAACTCATCATCGCCCAAACTGAAGGCAGGGAAAAAGTGCCGAACGATTTTGGGGTGATGCTGGGATAGCGCAGATACTAGATGAGTAGAGAGTAGATCACTAGTCATCTGTTCTCTAATCTCTACTCTCTTTTTACAGGAACCTTATGGCTAAAACACTCTTCCAAAAAATATGGGACTCGCATGTTGTTACCGAACAAGCCGGCGCGCCCGCAGTTTTATATATTGATTTGCATCTCGTCCACGAAGTGACATCACCGCAAGCATTTACCGGATTAAGACAACGCGGATTAAAAGTCCGCCGCCCCGATAAGACTCTCGCCACGATGGATCATTCCATCCCGACGACACCCATCAGCGTTCCGATTACGGATGTACTTGCCGCGGCGCAGATCAAACAGATGGAAACCAACGCCGCCGAATTCGGAATCACATTGCACGGCATGACCAGCATCCACCGCGGCATCGTGCATGTGATCGGACCCGAACTCGGACGCACGCAGCCCGGCATGACCATCGTCTGCGGAGATAGTCACACCGCCACGCACGGCGCGTTCGGCGCACTCGCATTCGGCATCGGCACATCTGAAGTGGAGCATGTGCTCGCCTCTCAATGCTTGCTGCAAAATAAACCGAAGACCTACGAAGTCCGCGTGGAAGGAAAACTCGCAGAAGGCGTTTCCGCGAAAGATATCATCCTCGCGCTGCTGGCCAAGATCGGCGTCGGCGGCGGAACCGGTCACGTCTTTGAATACACCGGCGAAGCGATCCGCGGCTTGACGATGGAACAGCGCATGACGATCTGCAACATGTCCATCGAAGGCGGCGCACGCGCGGGCATGATCGCCCCCGATGAAGTCACCTTCGAATATCTCAAGGGACGCGAGTTCGCTCCGCAAGGCGCGGATTGGGACAAGGCTGTTGCCTACTGGAAAACACTGCCCAGCGATGAAGGCGCAACCTACGACAAGACTATCACGCTCAACGCCGCCGACATCGAGCCGATGATCACCTACGGCACAAATCCAGGCATGGGCATGAAGATCACCGATCGCATCCCAACCACGGATTCATTCAGCGAACCTTCGCAAAAAGCCGCATTCGAAAAAGCGATGACTTATATGGGACTTCAACCCGGTCAATCTCTGCTCGGTCAAAAAGTGGATGTGGTTTTCATAGGCTCGTGCACTAACTCGCGCATTTCAGATCTACGCCTCGCGGCTGCAATGTTGAAGGGCAAAAAAGTTTCCGCGACAACCCGTGTGATGGTTGTTCCCGGTTCGCAGGATGTGAAGAAACAAGCCGAGCAGGAAGGCTTGGATAAGATATTCAAAGACGCCGGCGCGGAATGGCGTGAGGCAGGCTGCTCAATGTGTATCGCGATGAATCCCGATGTACTTACACCTGGACAATATTGTGTCTCAACAAGCAATCGCAACTTTGAAGGTCGTCAAGGCAAAGGTGGACGCACATTTTTAGCAAGTCCCGTCACTGCGGCTGCATCTGCTATTAATGGCTTTGTTACTGACCCTAGAACAATTTAAATTTATGAAGGTGGTCGAGTAGTGTCGAGTGATAACGAGACACGTATCGAGACCACATCACTCAAAGTTTACCTATCACTTGCTGGTTTCGATACGGCGGCGGAAGAGTATTTGTTTTCTAAAGACTTATTTCAACCCGCCGCCTACTCAACCAGCGGTATCGACCTTCGACCTTCAACCTGTAACCTTCAAACCTTTCAACTCGGAGTTACCCTTATGGCTCAATTCATAACACTTACCTCCCGCGTCATGCCGCTGCCCGTCAACGACATTGACACGGATCAGATCATCCCCGCGCAGTTCTTGAAGGTCACCGACAAGAACGGACTCGCCGACGCGTTGTTTTTCAACTGGCGCTACAACGATGATAAATCCCCGAAAGCGGATTTCGTTATCAACAAGCCCGAATCGGCGGGCTGCAAAATTCTCTTGGCTGGAGATAACTTCGGCTGCGGATCAAGCCGCGAACACGCTCCATGGGCGCTGACCGGTTTTGGATTCCGCGCGGTCATTTCCACATCCTTCGCGGATATTTTCCGCAGCAACTCTTTGAAGAACGGACTCATCCCGATCATCGTGGATGACGCGACTCACAAGATGCTGTTCGATCTCGTGGAAGAAATCCCGAGCGTGGAACTCACCGTTGACCTCGCATCACAAACGCTTTCATTCCCGAACGGCTCCGTGAATTTCCCGATCGATCCGTTCAACAAAACTTGTTTATTAAATGGCGTGGATGAACTCGGTTATATCTTGAATTTTGAAAAAGAGATCGCTGCATTTGAGAGCAGAAACTAGAGAGTAGAGAATAGTGAGTGGCGAGTAGTAACTACTCTCTATTCTCCATTCTCTAATAACTAATTATGAAAATCCAAATCTACGACACCACCCTGCGCGACGGGACTCAATCCGAAGGCTTCAATCTTTCGGCGAATGATAAAGTCCGCGTCGCGCAAAAACTGGATGAGTTCGGCGTTGCTTTCATCGAAGGCGGCTGGCCCGGATCGAATCCAAAAGATGTTGAATTCTTTGAGCGCGCCCGCGATATGCAGTGGAAGAATGCGCTGATTACCGCGTTCGGCTCAACCTGCCGTGTCAAAGGCGGACCCGAAGACGATGCCAACATTAAGGCGCTGCTTGATTCGCGCACGCCTGTTTGCACAATTTTCGGCAAGACGTGGACCTTGCACGTCAAGGAAGTTTTGCAAACAACGAACGAAGATAATCTTCGCATCATCGAGCAATCCGTCGCGCATCTCAAATCCAACGGCAAACGCGTGATCTATGACGCTGAACATTTCTTCGACGGTTACAAAGCGGATCCATCCTATGCGCTCGAAACTTTGCAAGCCGCGATTCGTGGCGGCGCGGAAATGGTCGTGCTATGCGATACCAACGGCGGAACCATGCCGTGGGATTTGCAGCACATCATCAGCGAAATGAAATCCAGCATCACGCATCCGTTTGGAATTCATCCGCACAATGATTCTGAAGCCGCGCTCGTCAATGCGCTGACCGCGGTGCGCGAAGGCGCAATTCAAGTACAAGGCACGATCAATGGCGTAGGCGAACGCTGCGGCAATGTTAACCTTTGCTCGGTCATGGCAAACCTTGAACTCAAGATGGGTTATGAATGTTTGCCCAAAGGAAACATTCAGCACTTATACGACCTCTCGCATTTTGTCGCGGAGGTTGCCAACCTGACACCCGATGAACATTTGCCTTTCGTGGGTAAATCCGCGTTCGCGCATAAGGGCGGCGTGCATGTCGCGGCAATGAGACGCTCCGCGACTTCATATCAACACATTGAGCCGGAGAAGATCGGCAACAAAATGCGCGTCGTGGTCTCGGATCTATCGGGGCGCGGAAATCTTCTCAGTAAAGCAGAAGAACATGGCGTTGAAGTGGAAGGCGATGAAGTCGTCGGCGTATTGAATGACATCAAGGATCTTGAGTCGCGCGGCTTTTCATTTGAAGCAGCGGAAGCATCTGTCGCGATTATGTTGAAGCGTCAGGAATACGGATACAAGCCGCCATTCGAGTTGATCGATTTCTTCGTCAACGTGGAACATCGCGACAAGCGCGGAATTTTCGCGGAAGCGATGGTCAAAGTCCGCGTGCAGGGCGAGGTGCTGCACACCGCCGCTGAAGGCAACGGCCCCGTCAACGCGATGGATAACGCTTTGCGCAAAGCACTAAAAGGTTATTATCCGCAAATTGAAAAATTTCATTTGTCTGATTATAAAGTCCGCATTTTGGATTCGGATCACGGCACTGAAGCCATCACGCGCGTATTGATCGACACGCGTAACTCAAACTCCCGTTGGAGCACCGTCGGCGCGAGCGCGAATATCATCGAAGCCTCGTGGCGCGCGTTGGCCGATTCGATGGAATACGGATTGATGATCGCACATTAATTATTTGTAGAGACGTTGCAGTGCAACGTCTCTACGTGGAATGGAATATTTATGAATTTCAAAATCACCCTCCTCCCCGGCGACGGCATCGGACCTGAAGTGGTCGCGGAAGCCGTGCGCGTGCTGGATACAATTGCCAGCAAAAATAAACATACATTCACCTTTCAGGAAAGATTGATGGGCGGATGTTCCATCGATAAATATGGTTCATCGCTTACAGATGAAACCCTCGCGGATTGCCTCGCCTCGGATTCGGTTCTGCTCGGCGCAGTCGGCGGCCCCAAGTGGGATAACCCCGCCGCGAAAGACCGACCCGAACGCGGATTACTCGCGCTGCGCAAAGGACTCGGCGTCTTCGCGAATCTGCGGCCTGTAAAAGTCCACCCCGCGTTGATGGAGTGGTCGCCGCTCAAGCCGGAAAAACTCCAAGGCGTGGATATCCTCGTGGTGCGCGAATTAACGGGCGGGCTATATTTCGGCTTCCCGAAAGGACGCGACATCAAAGATGGCCGCGAGCGCGCCGTGGATACACTCGAGTATTACGATTATGAAATCAAGCGCGTCATGGAACTCGCATTCAATCTCGCGCGCGGACGCAAGAAAAAAGTGACTTCCGTAGATAAAGCCAACGTGTTAGAGTCGTCGCGTTTGTGGCGTCAGATCGCTGTGAAAGTTGGCGAAGCGAATAAAGATATTGAACTCGAACACACGCTCGTTGATACCGCTTCAATGCGATTAATCACGGGCCCCGTGTGGATGGATGTGATGGTCACCGAGAATATGTTCGGCGACATCCTTACCGATGAAGCGAGCGTGCTGGCAGGCTCAATGGGAATGCTTCCATCTGCGAGTTTGGGCGCATCTACTTTGGGGTTGTACGAACCGATTCACGGTTCCGCGCCGGACATCGCGGGCAAAGGCATCGCGAATCCGATTGGCACGATTCTATCCACTGCGCTGATGCTGCGGCATTCATTCAAGTTGGAAACCGAAGCGGCGACAATCGAAAAAGCCGTGGAGCAAACCATCACCGACGGCGCGCGCACAGCGGATATCGGCGGCAAACTTTCCACCCGTCAAATGGCGGATGAAATTATCAAAAGACTATAACTTAGTAGACCTGACAGGTTTTACAAAGTTATTATCGGCGATCAAGAATTGCCGAAAACCTGTCAGGTCTTTCTATAAAAATCAAAAAGGAGAATTTTATTATGGGAATGGAATCCAAATTCATCTGGAAGAACGGCGAACTTGTGCCGTTTGAGCAAGCGACCATACATTTCCTCACACCTGCGCTGCATTATGGCGCGGCGGTGTTTGAAGGTATCCGCTCATACAATACACCGAAGGGACCCGCGATCTTCCGTCTGCGCGAACATGTGGAGCGCTTGTTTGATTCAGCGCGTGTTTTAGGTTTCCGCGAATTTCCGTGGACGGTGGAAGAAGTCATCAAAGCGCATAAGGATACAGTCCGCGCAAACGGATTCAATGATTGTTATGTGCGCCCGTTGATCTATCTCGATGGCGGCGGCTGGAATCTCAATGTAGATAGCGGCAAACCTTCATTGATGATCGCAGTTTGGGAATGGAATAATTATCTCGGTGATGAAGCGCTGGCGAAAGGCATCCGCGCGAATATTTCTTCATATACACGCCATCATGTCAATGTGACCATGACCAAAGCAAAGATCGCGGGTAATTATGTGAACAGCATTCTGGCAAAAACCGAATCACAAAGACTCGGCTTTGAAGAAGCCATCATGCTCGATCCGCAAGGATATATCGCAGAATGTACGGGCGAAAATCTTTTTGTGGTGCGGCATGGCAAGATCATCACACCGTCCACTGCGCCGGTGCTTGAAGGCATTACGCGTCATTCCATCCACACCATCGCGCAGGATCTGGGATACAGGATTTTGGAGCAGCCTGTCTCACGCGACCAACTCTACATCGCGGATGAGGTCTTCGTGTGCGGAACTGCCGCCGAATGTATCGGCTTGAGCGAGATCGACTTCCGCAAGATCGGCGACGGCACATCCGGCAAGATCACGCGTGAGATTCAAAATGTGTATCATGACGCGATCCGCGGCAAGGTGGAAAAATACGAAGCGTGGTGTGATTACGTGGAATAAAAAAACATGGATAAAAAAAATCCGATGTCACAGTGACATCGGATTTTTTCACTAATACTCAACTGCTCTTTTAAGTGTTTTAGCCGTTTTGATCCAGCCTTCCACTTGTGACAAGCCCGGCATCTTGTTGACCAGATTTTTCTTCTGGTTGGCTGCGGTCATCGTCCCAAGTAGTGCGGTGGCATTACGGTTCGCAAGTTCCATCACTGTATCTATGCCTGCAGCTTCGAGCAGATCCGAATACTGCGCGCCGATTCCGCTAACGCGGTACAAGTCAGCGCGGTTGACCCACTCAAGGATTTGCTTGGGGTTAAAACCGGTTGCCTTCGCAAGTTCTTTGCGCCCCAGTGGTGTGCCGCCTTTTTTCAAAAGCGATTCAGTGGTGAGAACTTCTGCTGCGCGAAGTTTGACTGCATAGGCTTCGCCGATCCCTTGAATGTCTGTGATTGTTGGCATGACTTATATCTCCTTTTTAGGTTGGATGTCATTATCATATATCATTTACAACACAAAATCAATATCAGACTCTTACCAAATCCAAAATCATCCTTGACACTCTCCCAAATCCGCGTAAAATTCGGGTCGATATGTTCAAAATGAGCCGAGGCAAAGACTTGTACCAACATCACTTTTTTGAAATGTCTGTGTTTTTATTTTGTGAAGTCGAGAGTCGCTTTTAGCGGCTCTCTTTTTTTATATCCATCACCCCTGCCCCTCTCCCAAAGGGCGAGGAGTGAAGACCAATTAGAGGAGCGTGTTATGGCAACAAAGAAAAAAGCAACGGGCAAAGATAAGCCCAGGGTTGAGAAACAGATCGAGGTGAAGAAAGCGGCGCAGGGTACGATCATCGGCTACTTGCCCGATGACACTCCGCCCGTCGGCGCGATGTTGAGTCTCGGCTTCCAGCAGTTCCTGACGATGTTCCCCGCCACGGTACTGGTCGCGATCCTGACCAAGTTCGATGTCGGAATCACACTACTGGCTTCGGGACTCGGCACGATCATCGCGCTGCTGGTTTCCAAGCGCAAAATCCCCATGTATTACGGCTCATCGTTTTCATATATCGCGGTGATCGTCACTGTGATGAGCAAGTTTGCTCCCGCCTGTTTCAACGACCCGACGCAGGTGTATTGTCCTGATGGCGTGCGCATTGTGCAGGTCGGTATTATCCTGACGGCGGTCTTTGAAATCGCGATTGGCTTTTTCATCATGCGCATGGGCAAAGCCGCGCTCGATCGTGTGCTTCCTCCAATCGTGACCGGCTCAATGGCGATGGTCATCGGTGTGGCGCTGGCGAATGCGGCGTTGGGCAATGCGGGTAACTGGGCTGCGCCTGCGGTTGCCACCGCAACGTGGACAGTGGCTTTCATCACCTTGATCGCGACCATTCTCTTCTCGGTTTATCTGCAAGGCAAAGGGCTGATCGGCATGTTGCCGATTTTGCTCGGCGCAATTTTTGGTTACATCGTAGCGTACTTCTTCGGCTTGGTACACTTCGAAAACGTAATCGCATCTCCGTGGGTCGCGGTTCCGCACTTCACTTTCCCCGCTTTCAATAATCCGGATGCGTGGGGCATGGCGCTGAGCATCGCGCTGATCTTCATCGCGACCGTGCCTGAGTCAACCGCGCATCTTTATCAGATGAGTTTGTACATTGATGAACTCGCCGCTGAAATGGGACGCAAGCCATATAACATCAAGGAACTTATCGGTCTTAATTTAGTTGCCGACGGCTCTGATGATCTCATCGTCGGTTTTCTCGGTGGCAGCGCGGGTACGAACTACGGCGAAAATAATTCGCTGATGGCGATCACGCGTAATTATTCCACTGCGGTGCTGATGGCTGCCGGCGCAATGGCGATCGTGCTCGGCTTCTTCGCCAAACTCGTGGCGCTGGTCAACACCATGCCCGCGGCTGTGATCGGCGGCTTGAGCATTTATCTGTTCGGCGTGATTGGTATGCAGGGCGTCGCGCTGATTCAATCCGAGAAGGTCAATCTCTTTGATCCGAAGCAACTCGCGGTTGGCGCGGTCATTTTGGTGTGCGGCATCGGCGGCAATCTCGCGCTGCCGAACGGCGTCTTCCCGTTCAATGTACCGTATCTCTTCCCGAATGGCATTCCCGCCATCGTCTTCGCGGCGATCATCGGCATCTTCATCAACACGATCTTCCTGATCTTCAAAACGCCCGAAGTTCGCGGAACGACGGCGTAAATACCTACACAAGTAGACAGGTAAACAAGAGCGGCAACGTCTTCCTTGTTTACCTGTCTACTTGTTTACCTGTATACTTTCCCCATGCTAAAACTCCCCGGACTTATTGACCCTCACGTCCACGTGCGCGAGCCTGGACAAATCCACAAGGAAGATTGGGACACCGCGACACAATCCGCGCTTGCGGGCGGTGTGACCATCATCCTCGGAATGCCAAATACCAAACCGCCGATATTCGATTCAGAAACTCTGGATATTGCGCTGGATGCCGCCAAACAAAAAGCGAGATGCGACTATGGACAATTCGTCGGCGCGGGACCCGATAACGCGCATCTTCTGCCCACGATTAGTGACCGCGCCGCTGGTTTAAAAATGTATCTCGATTCGACTTTCGGCGAACTGCGCCTCGATGATATGAGTTTATGGACTCCGCACTTCGAGAAATTCCCGAAGCATCTACCCATCGTATTACATTCCGAATCGCGCACAATGGCTGCCGGAATTTTATTCGCCGCCATTTATGACCGCCCCGTTCACATCGCGCATATTTCATTGCGTGAAGAAGTTTTACTAATTAAAGCCGCAAAAGAAAAGGGCATCAAAGTCACCTGCGAAGTTTGCCCGCATCATTTGTTTATGACCGCAGATTCCCCTCTCCCTGAGGGAGAGGGGTTAGGGGTGAGGGTGAACGGTCGCAAAGAAGTTCGTCCGCGATTAGCCACTCAAAAAGATGTTGATGCGCTCTGGCAAAACATGGATGTGATCGATTGTTTCGCCACCGACCACGCTCCGCATACACTCGCAGAAAAAGACTCCGACAATCCTCCGCCCGGATTCCCCGGCTTGGAAACATTATTGCCGCTGCTGCTCACTGGCGTGGACGACGGGCGTTTGACCATCGACGATATTATCCAGAAGTCTGTGATTAATCCGCGCAGGATTTTTAATTTGCCTGAACAGCCGGAAACATGGGTTGAAGTGGATGAGAACGCAGTCTACGAAATTAAAGCCTCCGAACAATTCACGCGCTGCGGCTGGACTCCCTTTGAAGGCTGGAAGGTGAAAGGCAAAATCCGCAAAGTTGTCTTGCGCGGCAAGACCGCATTTGAAGATGGAAAGATTCTTGTTGAACCCGGTTATGGAAAAAATGTAAGAGACCAATGACCGCCATAAAATTGTGACGTTACGAAGCGCGATTTTCTGCGATAATTAAAACATGCGACAAAAGAAACTTCTTCTTCTCACATTGATTCTTGCAGCGCTGATTTCATATCACCCCGCACGCGCGCAGGAACCCACGCCCGGTAATCCGCCCACACCTGCGGAGGTGATCAACGCGGTGAATAATCTCCGCATCGCACATGGGCTGCCCGCGCTAATGGTTCATCCCGCGCTGATGCAAATCGCGCAGATGCAGGCGGATGGCATCGCGAGCGGCTCGAGCGGACATTGGCGTCCCGATGGTTTGACTCTCGGTCAATGGCTGCTGACGATGGGCTATCCGCTTTCGGGCGATCTTTCGATGGACGGCTATCGCTCCGAAAACTGGATTACCGCCATGACTGCCGACCAAGCCATTCAAGGCTGGCTCAGCGATGATGAACATGAAAACACCATGCTCTCCGTTAATCGCAGCGACATCGGCGCGGGCATTGCGGTCAGTGATCAAATCTATGTGGTCATCGAAACCGCGCTGCAAACCGCCAGCGGACAAATGCAATATGACGCCTCCGCGATTTTGACCGGCATCCCGCAAACGCAAATCGCATATTCTGGTATGGCAACGCAAGCCGCCGAGAATGGATTGCTGCCGCAATATTCCATGCCCGTTGCGGTCAACACCGCGCAGCCGAATGGCGACGTGTATCACAAAGTGGAGTATGGTCAAAGTTTGTGGAGTATCGCCATCACGTATCACACCACCATCCGCCAAATTCAACTCTTGAACAATTTATACACGACTACAATTAATGTTGGCCAAAAATTACTGGTACTTCGACAATGTCAAGTTACCCTGTACAAAAAGCGATAATGTGGCATAAATAGGGGAATGAGACAAAATGCACGCCAAAAGACTGGGGCATCCCGCTTGAAGAGGTCGA
>VFKN01000180.1 GCA_009885525.1 Anaerolineaceae bacterium
GGCTACCGCCATTAATGTCTTGCCAACTTTCAAAGCGCATTTATCTAATATCAGGCTAAAGCCTGTTGTAATCCCTTTATCTCAAAATTCAAATGTGTAAGGTAATCAGGCTCTGCCCCTCTTCATCCGGATGAGTTGGCGGGACAGAAAATGATGTGATTCTTAGAATATATTTTACTCCGAAAAGAAAATCGTCCCGGTGATGATTAAAAATTTAAATCAATGAAATGCGGATTGGGTGGATTTATTTTTTGAACATTTGTAGATTGACGGAAGCATTAGAAGTAGTTTAGAATGCGCGGATGAATGTAAGGCATAACATTTAACCGCACAGCCTCTCATGTTAGCGCATGAGAGGCTGTGCGGTAGGCTATGATCGTCAAAATGAGTATGCACTTTAACAATCAAATAGTCTTTTAGTGACCCCGGGGGGATTCGAACCCTCAACCAATTGCTTAAGAGGCAACTGCTCTGCCATTGAGCTACGGAGCCATTTATTGCGGACGAGATTATACCGCAAAGAGATATACTGTCAACAAAAAACGCAAATTATATTGTAACAGGGATTACTTATGAACACTCGCACAAATTGGGTTGATTATGGAAAAGGCATCGGGATCATCCTGATGGTCTACGGTCATTTGTTGAGCAGTGCCTATCACGGGGGCATAAAAGTACCCGGGCACTTCTTCGCGCTTTCAGACAGCATTCTGTATGGTTTTCACATGCCGTTTTTCTTTTTCCTCTCGGGTATATTTGTGGAGAGCAGTTTTCGTAAGCGCGGGGCGAAGAATTATTTGCTTGATAAATTTTCGCGCATCGCTTATCCATATATCATCTGGTCAATATTACAGGTGAGCGTTGAGGTTTTATTTTCCAGCCAGACCCAACAAGGCGCAACCATATTCGATCTGCTTGCGGTTGTATATCGTCCGTGGGGACAGTTTTGGTTTCTATATGCGCTGTTGCTGATGCATATCACATACGCGCTCTTTAGTAATTTTGGCAAATATACAATCCCGCTGATGTTCATTGCTGCAATTGTATTATTCTGTTATCCATTACCCATTGATATTATGGCAGCCCCGGGTTTCTGCACACATTTCATCTTTTTTGCGGGCGGAGTCATGCTTGCTGGCAAAATCATAGGGGCGGAAAAAATCAATATCCCGTTTTGGGGTGTGATTTTATTGCTCGCAGCGCTGATCGGTTCAGGATATTTTATCTTCGAGAACTTGATCTCCCCCACGCGCCTGGCAGACCGTTCACATCTTTTTTATTTTCTATATTTATCTGTTCTGGGAATTATCGCCTGCTCGGCTCTAGCTCAATATCTTGCCGAAAAAAATATCGCGCAGTTTCTACAGGTCTTGGGAACTTACTCGCTGCAAATCTATCTTGTCCACATGCTGGCAGGAGTGGGGATTCGCATGGCATTACTGCTTGTATTTGGCATCCAGAATTGGGCCGCGCATATTATCATCGGGGTAACATTCGCGCTTGTAACACCAATCCTTATGCAAAAAATATCGGACAGGGTAAATTTTCCGTATTTATTTGAGTTGAGAATGTAACTAAACAAAAAAACTCCGGGTCGTTGAAGACTCGGAGTTTTTTATTTGCAGTTGGGGATTATTTCAGTATCGCATTACTCGCCAGCAGGAACAACCATTGCGGAGCAAGACTCAGCGCCACGGTCGCGACTGCGGCAACGGTGGTTGTGAATGCCAGCCCGGGTTCGCGTTCCGCAACAGGGTCGCCTTCACGCATGTACATATTGACGACAACACGCAAGTAGTAGTATGCAGAGACTAGCGATGTGAACACGCCAATCAAAGCGAGCCCATTAAATCCGCCTTCAAGCGCGGCGCGGAAGAGATAGAACTTGCCGACCATACCGAGGGTGGGAGGGAAACCGATAAAAGAAAGCATGAATACGGTCATGGCAACAGCAAGAGCAGGGTATTTTTTAGCAAGTCCCGCATAATCTGCAATTTCAAGTCCTTTGCCTTCTGCTTTTTCAAGAGTCATCACGACTGCCCACGCGCCGAAGTTGGTGAACACATATGCCATCAAGTAGAACAATCCCGCCGCGACAGATGTGGCGACAACGTCTTTATTTCCATACGGCACAAAAGCCATGAGGATATACCCAGCGTGCGCAATGGATGAATATGCCAACATGCGTTTGATATTCGTCTGTGAGATCGCTACGAAGTTGCCAACGATCATCGTCAACGCGGATAATGCCCAGAAGATATTGGTCATATCTGCGGAGATGGACGGGAAGGCTGTGGCAAACACGCGCATCAACGCCACAAAGCCCGCGATCTTCGCGCCGGATGACATGAAAGCGGTCACGGAAGTGGGCGCGCCTTGATATACGTCGGGAGTCCACATGTGGAAGGGAACCGCGGCAACCTTGAAGCCAAATCCCACGAGGAGTAGAGCCGCTCCGATGGTTAGGAGCAGACTGGTGGGCGTGGTTGACGCGATTAGAAAAATACCAGCCAGCGATGTTGTTCCGGTCGCGCCAAAAACCAACGCGGTGCCGTAGACCACAAATCCAGTAGCGAATGCGCCGAGCAGAAAATATTTGACGCCCGCTTCTTCTGATTCCGGTTTGCGGCTGATCGCGGCGAGAACGTACAGCGGGATGGAGAGCAATTCGAGCGCGAGGAAGACAATGATAAGGTCACCGGCTTGCGCCATCAGCATCATGCCGCTGACGCTGAAGAGCAGCAGGGTGTAATACTCTCCGCGCTGGATCTTCATGCGTTCGGCATAACCGTAGGCCAGCGCAATGCCGAAGAGACCGCTGATGAGCAAAAGGACATTGGCAAAAGTGGAGAAGCCATCGAGGACAGCCATGCCGCTAAAGCCGGTGGACGACTTGCCAAACTGTGAAATACTAACAATCAAAGTCCCAGCAAGACCAGCAGCAGCAAGAAGAGCCGTTAACCATTTTAACGTTCGAGGAATGAATATATCCACAAGCAAAAGCAAACATGCCCACGCAACGAGGATGGTGAACGGGAGAAGTATGTAAAAATCTATAAATGTAGGTTGCGTCATGAACGCTCCAAATTATGTCATTGCGAGGAGGGCGTTTTTCCCGACGAAGCAATCTCCGCGACGACATGGAGATTGCTTCGGGCCGCTTCGCGAGAGCATCGCCCTCGCAATGACATCAAATACTATAAAGGCAACGCGGATAAAAGTTTCTCGACCGCAGGGGCAATGAGATTGAAGAACGGCGCGGGGTAGAGACCGATCCAGAACATGAAGACGATCAAGGGAATGACGGTGATGAGTTCGCGCACGTTGAGGTCTTTGAGTTCATGGTGATGGGTGATCTCGCCCGCAGGTCCGAGGAAAACTTTTTGGAACATGTAAAGGATATACACAGCCGCCATAATCACGCCGATGGCGGAAATGCCCGCATACCACGGGCTGCCAATCGCTGTTGAACCGAACGCGCCGAGCAAGATGGTGAACTCACCCACAAAGCCATTCAAGCCAGGCAAGCCCATCGAAGAGAGCGACGCGATGAGCATGATCGTTCCGAAGACCGGAGTGATCTTCCACAAGCCGCCGTAGACTTTAATATCGCGGGTGTGAGTCTGTTCATAGATCATACCGATCAGGAGGAACAGCGCGCCGGTGCTGAGACCGTGATTGATCATCTGCAGGATCGCGCCGGCCACGCCTTCGGGATTCAACGCGAACAAGCCGAGCATCACAAATCCCAAATGGCTGACGGAGGAATACGCAACCAGTTTCTTGACATCCTGTTGGGCGTAGGAAACAGCCGCGCCGTAGATAATACCGATGGTCGCAAGCAGCGCGATCCACGGGGCTGCGGCAATTGTCGCATTGGGGAAGAGTTGAAGATTGAAGCGCAGGAAACCATACGTTCCCATCTTCAGCAGGACACCCGCAAGGATGACGGAACCGGCGGTGGGCGCTTCCACGTGGGCATCGGGCAGCCACGAGTGCAGCGGCCACATCGGGACTTTGATCGCGAACGCGGCGGCAAATGCGATGAAGAGCAGCATCTGCGTGCGCGGATCAATCGCACCCGAGGAATAAAGCGCGGGCAGCGCAGCGAGCATATCCGGCACGTTGAATGTATTCGTCTTGATGCCGAGGAACAGGATCGCGACCAACATCAAAATGGAACCAGCCATCGTGTAGAGGAAGAACTTGACCGCGGCATACAAGCGGCGCGGTCCGCCCCACAAGCCGATGAGGAAATACATCGGGACGAGGGTGAATTCCCAGAAGATGTAGAACATGAAAAGGTCTTGCGCGAGGAAGACGCCCATCATGCCGACTTCCAAAAGCAGGAAGAAGATCATGAATTCCTTGACGCGCTCTTCGACGGCTGTCCACGTGGAGAGCAGGGATATCGGCGTGAGAAAGGCGGTCAGCAAGACGAGCAGGATGCTCAAACCGTCCACGGCGAGGTAGTAATAAATGTTCCAGCCCGCGACAGTGATCCACGCGTATTTGGCTTCAAGATGAAGCGCGCCCGCGGCTCCCGTGACGGATTCGGCTGCGTAAAAACTTTGAAGCACCCATAACGAAACAACAAGGGTGATCAGAGATGTGACCAGCGCGACCCAGCGGATGGCGATTTTCTGTTCGGCATTCATAAATAGAATCACGAGTACGCCGACGAGCGGGAAGAAGGTCAAGAGTGTGAGGGGTTGTAAGATAAATTCCATGTTCGATCCTAATTTTTTAATTTAATTACATTGTCATGTCGTACGCAGGCACTTGCAATATTTCAGCAGGGCTTGGCGGACGCTTTAGCAAAGATAAAATCTGGCGCGTTACAGTGCGAGAAAATTCTTTTTCGCCGCATTGCATGCAGACAAAGGCCGGCACATTGCGAACAAGCCACATTTTGCCATGATCTTCATGCAAAAAAGTTGTTAATTCTTCCTTCAACTCGCCGCCGCAAAAATGGCAAGCATTCATTTTATTCTCCTTCGGTTATCAATCCACTCGTCGGGATTGGGTTGATAAACAGTAATAATCCTAACGCGTGGAGGCAAAGAACAAACAACATGTAACGGACGTTTAGCCTTTGTTTCTCCAAAAATCAAACAACTTGGGCTGTACTTATCATCAGGATATTCTTCTATGATTTCGCCTGACAAAAGCGATTCGACAACTTCGTTATCATCTATGTTGCGTTTTGCCATTTGACGCACGGCATGTTCAGAGAAAAAAACATGGTCGGCAAGAATTTCTTTTTGAATATCAAGAATATTCATTATTTTTTTATTTCAAAATCAAATATCCTAAAATCAACACCACGCCCAACATTACCGAGAGCGCGTATGAACGCACAAAACCATTTTGAACTTTGCGCATGTTCGCAGACAACCATTGAGTTGCATCACCGAGCCAGTTGGCAAAAGCGTCGATGCCTTTTTGATCGGCATATTCGTTCAACGCAACTCCGCTGAGCCAGTTGTATGTGCCCAGAATAACTGTCTCATGCACAAAGTCATGCCAGAAGCGCCAGTCGATCACATCCGCGAGGAACTGCGATACTTGCTTGAACGGATTAATGATCAGCGCAAAATAACCTTCATCCACGAACCATTTATTTTCCATGCCCGTGAAGATAAATCCGAGCGGCTTCTTAAGCGGATCGATCTGCCCAGCCTTAAGCGGATTGCGTCCGTAGATCAGCCATGAGACGAGGATTGCGGTCAGCGCCAGAACAGTGGAGATGCCCGCGACTTTCAAGTCAAGCGGAAGTCCTTCGACTTCGCCGAGCGTGTGTCCCAGCCAGTGCGTCAAGTTATGGAAACCTTCAAATGGCAGGTTCAACGCGCCGCCGAGAATTGACAAAGCCGCGAGAACCATCAGCGGAACGGTCATCACCTTGGGGCTTTCTTGCGCGTGCTTGGCGGCATCGGTGCGCGCCTCGCCGAAGAAAACCATCCAGACTTGACGTCCCATATAAAAAGCGGTCAGGAACGCGGCAAGAACCAATTGACCATAAACGCTTGGGAAGTGCAGACTGGCATCGAGCAAAATTTCATCTTTCGACCAAAAACCCGCGAAGGGGAAAATACCCGCAAGCGCAAGTGTTCCGATCATGTACAGCCAGAAAGTCACAGGCATGGTCTTGCGAAGTCCGCCCATATTGCGCATATCGCCTGGGTCGAATGTTTCGACAGGCTCAACACGGCGCACTTCACCGTGGTCATCATGACCATGCTCTTCTTCTTTCTTCCCTTCGACCTTGCTCAGGGCATGCTTTCCCTCTTTCTTCTTTTTGCTTTTACTATCGTCATGAGCCGCATGGTGAGCGTGAGCATGATGTCCACGTTCCAAGCCGAGAATGACAGAACCAGCGGAGAGGAACAACAACGCTTTGAAGAAAGCATGTGTCATCAAGTGGAACATGCCTGCCACGTACGCGCCCATTCCCACCGCTGCGACCATGAAGCCGAGTTGTGAAATGGTGGAGTAGGCGAGCACTTTCTTGATGTCATATTGACCGACAGCAATTGTCGCGGCGAAGAGCGCTGTGCCAGCGCCGACCATCGCAACGATATATTGTGCCTGCGGAACAAGCGAAAAAAGCGGAGCGGAACGCGTAACGAGATACACACCCGCAGTCACCATCGTCGCGGCATGGATCAACGCGGAAACGGGAGTTGGGCCAGCCATCGCATCCGGCAGCCAGATGTAAAGCGGAATTTGCGCGGACTTACCAGCAACGCCCACCAACATGAACAGCGTAATCGCCACGATCACCCACGGAGCGGATTCTGCAATCGCGGGCGCGGCTTTGAAGACTGCGTCAAATTGGAATGAGCCGAGATGCCAGAACATCAGGAAACCGGCGAGGAGGAAACCGAAGTCGCCGACGCGGTTGGTGATGAAGGCTTTCTTGGCGGCATTCGAGTTCGCCCAGGAAGGTCGCGCGAGTGTATCCATCTCGAACCAGAAACCGATCAGCAGGAAGGAGCACAGCCCCACGCCTTCCCAGCCGACGAAGAGCATCATATACGAGTCGCCGCTGACGAGGATCATCATCGCTGCGATGAACAGGTTCAAGAAGATGAAGAAGCGGTTGAAGCGTCCTTCTTCGTGTTTAAAACGCACATCTTCGTGCATGTATCCGATCGCGTAAACGTGGATGAGCGTGCCAACCCCCGAGACGACGAGCATCATCGTGGTGGATAAAGAATCGACGCGGAAGGTCCAATCGAGTTGGAGCGTGCCGATATGAATCCACTGCGCGAATGGAACGCTGACCGCTTCGCCGTGCCCCGCTGATACCGAATACGCCAGCAGCGCCGAGATGACAAACGCCGCACCCGACGCAAGACTCGCGATCGTGCCGACCGTGTTCTCGCTGAATTTGAACTGCTTGCTAAAGATTAAATTGATCAGCAAGCCGGTCAGCGGCGCAAAGACCAGCCACGGCGCGAGAAAGAAAAATCCTGAACTGACAGTTTCACTTAATTGCATAAAAGTCTCCAGAGGATTCAGTCATTGCGAGGAGGGCGCTTTCCCCGACGAAGCAATCTCCATTATGAGGCGGGGATTGCTTCGGCAAAGTGCGCCTCGCAATGACAAGATCTCTATCCCTTTAAAGAATTCAACTCATCAATATTGATGTTCTTGCGGGATTTGAAAATCTCCACGATCAGCGCGAGACCCACTGCCACTTCCGCGGCGGCGACTGCGATGACGAAGAACACAAATATTTGTCCGTTGAAAGTTTTGAACACGCTGGAGAATGCCACAAAGGCGAGGTTCGCAGCGTTGAGCATCAACTCGACGGACATGAAAACGATCAACGGGTTGCGGCGGATCAACACACCCAACGCGCCAAGTACAAATAAAAGTGCGGATAAAGCGATGTAATAATCTACGGGAACCATTATTTCAGCCCTACCTTTTCCTGTTTAGCCAATACAATCGCGCCCACCATCGCGACCAGCAAGAGAATGGAAGTAACCTCGAACGGCAACAGGTAGTTATTGAAAAGCATCATCGCCATTTCGCGCAGACTGTCCATGGAGTTGAGTGAAGCATCCGGCGAAGCCACGGCTGCGGTCAACTGTGCGCGGGAGAGGATAATGTAAACGGCTTCAACTACAAGCACAAGCGCGAGTGTGAAAGCAAGAGGCTTCTGCCATGGGAGCGCTTGTGACGGCGCAAGACTCTCCGCGCCGAGCAACATGATGACGAAGAGGAACAACACCATCACCGCGCCCGCGTACACTGTGATCTGCGCCATGGCAATGAACGGCGCGCCGAGCAAGAGATAGAACACCGCCACTGTGATGAAATTCAGCACGAGGAACAACGCCGAGTAAACAGCGTTCTTGCTGAACAACATCCCCAGCGCGCTTGCGATGGCAATCAGGGAAAGAACGAGAAAGACGATCAAATCAGAAGTCATAAGCACCTTGTTTAGAGAATAGAGACGAGAGAGTAGAGAATAGTAGGCAGTACTACTCATCTAATTATCTAATCTCTAGTCATCTAGTCCGTAGGATCCTTCATCTCCGGCACCGATCTTACAAACACACCCACATCCACTTTGCGCGGGGTGAGCATATCGCCGCTTGGCACGGATTCGAGCAGCGAATCTTTTGTGTAGATCGCGTCGCGCCGATCGGTAAACGAGAGTTCGTAATTATCGCCAAGCACAATCGCTTCGGTGGGGCAGGCATCTTCGCAAAATCCGCAGTAGATGCAGCGCAGCATGTTGATCTCATATGTGGACGCGTATCTCTGGCCGGGCGAGAAGCGTTTCTCGTCGGTATTCTCAGAAGCCTCGACGAAGATCGCATCCGCAGGGCAAGCCGCCGCGCAGAGTGAACATCCGATACATTTTTCGAGACCGTTGTCGTAACGCTTCAACACATGACGGCCGCGAAAACGCGGACGCACGGTACGTTTCTCTTCAGGATATTGAACGGTGACTGTCGGCTCAAAAAGAAATGAACGCAGTACTTCGCCAAGACCCTTTGAGAGTTCAATAATGGGATCAAATACGCCCATGAGATTTTCTCCTCAGATCACGATAAATAAATACCACCACCACTAACGCGCAAATAATGGAAAGCAGCGGGATACTCCAGATGAACAATTGATTATTTAATTCCTGCGCCAATAAAATACCGGTTGCCGTAATGAACAGAACCGCAAGCGAAAGCGGTAAAAGGATCTTCCAGCCGAACGCCATCAAACGGTCATAGCGGATGCGCGGCCAGGTTGCGCGGATCCAGATCATAAAGAAAAGCAGGACAACCACTTTCAACAGCAGATAAATGGGACCGAGGAACCAGAAACGATCCACGCTGAAAAAAGTATCCTTCAAGAACCAAAACTCGCGATAGCCGCCGAAGAACAAAGTCGCCGCGATCATGCAGACCACGATCATCTTCTGATATTCCGCCATGAAGAACAGCGCGAATTTCATCCCCGAATATTCGGCGTGATAACCGGCGGTGAGTTCCTGCTCGGCTTCAGGCATATCGAAGGGCGCGCGGTTTACCTCCGCAAGCACCACGATCAAAAAGACCAGCGCGCCGACAGGCTGCGTCACCGCGAACCACATATCTTTCTGCGCGTTGACAATATCCACCAGATTCATGGAATTGCTCATCACAATTGCAATCGCAAAACACAAACCGAGCGAAATTTCATAAGAGATCATTTGCGCAGAGGAACGAATACCGCCGAGCATGGCGTACTTGTTATTGCTCGACCAACCCGCCAGCACAATGCCGTACACCGCAATCGAAGCGATCGAAGTCAGATACAACACGCCGACATTAATGTTCGCGACATATAAAGTGATCTCGCGTCCAAACATCGTGAACGATGTGCCGAGCGGAATCACCGCGGCAATTACCAATGAAGGCACCACGGTCAAGATCGGCGCGAGGAAAAACACAACCTTATATACACGCGCCGGAGTAAGTTCTTCTTTGAAGATCAACTTCACCGCATCCGCGATCGGCTGCAACAAACCTTGATAGCCCGCGCGGTTCGGACCCACGCGCACTTGCATACGCGCCAGCGCGCGGCGTTCATACAAGGTCAAGTATGCAAAGCCCGTCAACAAGATTAGGCAAAGCACAAAACCTTTTACGATCCATTCAACCCAAGTTGTCCAATCCATATCACTTCACCTTCCCTTCGACACGGCTCAGGACGCGCGCCACAACAGGTTCGCGGATCGCAATGCCCATACTGCGTGGGACAAGCGCGACACCCGTCGAGATGGTATCGTCGATCTTCACAACGACTTCACCGCTGATGCCGTCAAAACTGATCTTCACGCGCGCACCCGCTTCCACGCCGAGATTTTCAGCCGTATCCGGATGCAGCGTCACAGTCGCTTCGCCCACACGTTGATTCAACAACTGCGCGGGATTAATGGTCACGCCGCGATCATACAATTTATTGACGGGAACCGCCAGCAATTCTTTTTCTTTGGGACGAAGAGCCGCTTCTTTTCTGACCTTCGGAATGTGTACTGTTTTCCCGGTTTCAGCCAGCGACCCGAGTTGTACACCCAAGCCCTGCGTATTCTCATAAGTCGTGCCGCCGTAATACAAGTCACCGCGTCCCACGATCGGCCACTGTCCGTGTGTCTCAGCGAGTCTTTCATAAGTCAATTCGTTGAAAGATTCAACCGAATTGACGAGAATATCGAAAACCACCGAAACCGATGTGCCTTCGAGAATAATGCCCATCTGCCTTGCGATCTGGGATGTAATCGCAAAATCGGGTCGCGCATCGCCCTTCACCGGCACAGCCGCATAGAAGCGCTGCACGCGGCGCTCGCCAGATGTAAACGTTCCTTCGCGCTCGGTATAAGCCTGTGCGGGGAAAACCACATCCGCGATTTCGGTTGTCGCGGTTTCGAGAATATCCTGCACCGCCACGAACTTCGCACCCTTCAATGCTTTCGCCAGCGCGGGAGAATCTCCCACCGGGTCAGCACCGACGATGTAAACAGACTTGCCTTTGAGCGCCTTTTCGAGATCGGGCTCAGGTCGGAAACCAACCTCCCACGCGCCCTGCTCGTTGACTCTTTGCCAGACACCCACCAAACCGTTATTCGGTTTGCCGATGTGCTCGGTCTCTTTTAGTAATTCACCGCAAGCGGATGCCAGCACAGAAGAACCATTCAAACCCAATCCTTCATTGCCGTAGAATACGATTGCGTTCTTTGCTTTTGCAAACTCATCAGAAATTTTGCTTTTCTTGCTGAGATCATTAATCGTCTTAACTTCATCGCCATACGCATAGCGGATGACAAACTTCGCAAATTTATCCAGTTTCGTCTGGCACGGATTTGCGACAATGAGTGTCGCGCCGCGGTCAGCCGCCTGCTTGACTCTCAGCCACCAAATTGGCGCTTCTTCATATAAGTCAGATGCGACAACGAGAATTGCATCACCCTTGCCCATCTTGCCGATGTTCGTACCCTGCCCCACACCCACCATCGCAGTCACATCGCCGCCACCCATATCGGAGTATAAAATCGCGGTTCCGCCAGCGGTATCCGCCAGTGATTTGAGATTGAACAAATCTTCGTTCGCCAAACGTCCCGAAGCGAGAATAACCATATCCTTCTTGGCTTTCGAGAAATTCTCAGCGGCGAATTTAGTCGCGGCATCCCATGAAGCGCGCGCGAGTTTTTCATCTTTACGAACCAACGGTTTGACAAGGCGCTTCTTGCTTTCAGTATAGTGATAAGCAAAGCGGCCTTTATCGCACAGCCAAATTTCATTGACTTCTTCATTTTGGCGCGGCATCACGCGCTTGATAACAACGTCACCACCCGCTTTCGCTTCGCGGCGTGTGTTGAGCGTGGTATTGCATCCAACCGGACATTGCGTACAAATGGAGGCTTCTGCATCCAACTCCCACGGACGCGCGCCAAAGCGGAAGTCCGCAGTGGTCAACGCGCCGACGGGACAAATATCGGTGGTGTTGCCGGAGAAAACAGAATCAAATCCGGGGTCGGATAATGTAATAATTTGCGTATTGCGTCCGCGTTCATCGAAACCGAGAACGGCTTCGCCCGCGACTTCATCCTGAAAGCGGATACAGCGCGCGCATTGAATGCAGCGCTCGCGGTCGAGTGAAATCAACTCGCCGAGCGGAACCATCTTTTCAAGATGATTCTTCTCATCATAATTGAAGCGGCTCTGACCGGGACCAAACGCCATCGTCAGATTCTGCAGCGGACATTCGCCGCCCTTATCGCACACGGGGCAATCCAGCGGATGCGAGGTGAGCAGGAATTCAACCGTGCCTTTTTGACCGTCCACCGCTTTGTCGGTTGTGGTCATCACGACCATGCCGTCAGAAACGCGATTGGTACACGCGGTTTCGAGTTTGGGCATGAATTGGATCTTGGGCAGCCCATTCTCCATCACGACCTGACCGGTTGCGCGGTCAAGCATGGGGCGCCCAACTTCCACCAAACACATGCGGCACATGCCGACAGGCTCAAGTTTGGGATGATGACAGAAAACGGGGATATCAATGCCCGCCATCTTCGCCGCATCCGCGATAAGTGTTCCTTCGGGAACTGTTACTTGCTTTCCATCTATTGTTATTGTGACTTGTTTACTCATCAATTCACCAATCAATTCTGAATTTCGTCTGGTTCAACACCAGCCTGTTTGAGAATATCGCGAAGCGTTCCTTGTGGCAGATCTTTTCGATGAAAAGGCACTACAGTTCTTTTTCCAGTTTGAGGGTGGATATAAATTCTGTGGCTGCCTTTGCTCCGATCAAGAACAAAGCCTTTCTTTTCAAGAATCTTTATAACTTTCTGAGGCGTCAATGAAGGAAATTTAGGCATGCGCAGGAATGGTCAATGTATATTCCAATACTTCATTTTCGGTTGGAATTTCTTCGCCATGCGCCAGCAAACTTTCGACATAAAGTTCAATGGCTTCCCGCGCCATCTTCATAGCCTCATCTAATGTTTCGCCAAAAGTTATACATCCAGGCAATGACGGCACATTCACAGTAAATCCGCCTTCCGGTTCTTTTCGGAGAAACACTCTATAACTTAACACATCCATATCATCCTCCAACATTAAACTTACGCTGTTTTTACTGTTTTTTTGAAATCCTGCGGGAATCTTTCAATACCGGTAACGACAGCCATTGTCGAGAATTCGCCCAACGCGCACAGGCATTTGCCTTGCATTTGCCTGGCGACATTCAAGAGCAAGTCCACATCCTTGTTTGAGCCATCCCCGGAATGAATGCGCTCGGTAAGGTTCCTCATCCAGTATGTGCCTTCGCGGCAGGGCGTGCACTTTCCGCAAGATTCATGTTTGAAGAAGTGAAGGGTCTTGTTGATAACCCAATCCATGCTCACTGTGTCATCCAGCACGATCACAGAAGCGGAGCCGAGGTCGGCGCCGAGTGTGCGAACAGTTGCATAATCCATCGGCGTATCGAGAACTTTATCATCCACCACGATCAATGAAGATGAAGCGCCCGCGGGCATGATTGCCTTAACAGGTCTGCCTTCCTGAATACCGCCGCCATATTCATAAATCAACTGGCGGAAGGTGGAACCGAAAGGCAATTCATAATTGCCGGGCTTGCGCACACGACCCGAAAGCGAGAAGATCTTCACGCCTGCGCTGTCGGCGGTGCCCATGGCCTTGTACCAATCCGCGCCATTCGACATGATCATCGGAATATTGGTAAACGTCTCGACATTATTGATGATGGTCGGCTTACCGTACAAACCATACGAGGGCGGGAATGGCGGACGCACACGCGGCTGCCCACGTTTGCCTTCCATAGATTCAAGCAGCGCGGTTTCTTCCCCACAGATATATGCGCCCGCGCCGAGATGAGTATAAATACGAAGCGAGTACTCCGTGCCGAAAAGATTATCACCGAGATAGCCAGCCTTTTCCATATCCGCGATTTTTTCATCGAGGATGGCGGCCACTTCCCAGAACTCGCCGCGCAGATAAACATAGCCGACATTCGCGCCGACCGCGTAACATGAGAGCATAAGTCCTTCCAAGAATTGGAAAGGATTACTCTCCATGATCTCGCGATCTTTGAAAGTACCCGGCTCGGATTCATCCGCGTTGGCAACGACATAATGCGGCCAGTTCTTGTTGTCAATGAAAGACCACTTCATACCAGTGGGGAATCCCGCGCCGCCACGCCCGCGCAGACCTGAGTTCTTGACCACGTTGGTCACATCCTCGGGTTTCATTTTCGTCACGGCTTTTTTGAATGCATCAAGTCCGCCGTTCTTTTTATAGACATCAATTTTATTGATGTCGGGAATGTCACGATGACGTAAAAGTATATGTGTCATAAGTCTCTATTCTGCCAAAGGTATAATTTTTCCTTCACGACGCGCAACTTCGATAATTAGCGAATCGTGATTATTTTTAAACTGTTTTTCACCTACGGGAATGGGCTCTATTCTCACGTCAGTATTTGCCGCAACTATCCATAATTTTGCCCAATCCTTGTATGTCCATTTTTTATCGTAACGCGATGAAACTACAAGCAGGTCGATGTCGCTCCATTCATGCTGCTGACCTCTCGCATACGAACCGAACAGAACGCCGCACTTTACAGGAATCCCTGCGTCGGCAACTGCTCGCAAATAAACTCGGATTGATTTTATAACTTTTCTATCAACCATTCTAAAATGACCTTTGTACGCTTGATAAGCGCTTCAGATTCTTTCTTTGTAGGTTTTTGTCTGGCAATGCCAGGATAACGGGTCTCAATATTTAGCGGATTTAACATCGCAAGCAATTCAACTTGATCAGGCGTTAGTGTTAAATCTGCTATTCTTGCCAAAGAAACCAAGTTATGAATCATTGGCGGAAATTTTCTTGTCTTCTTTACTACGTGTGCCTTGAGGATTTTCTCAATGGCAAGATGAGTCGAGAATAAAGATATCTGTACACGAGCGCCTTTTATGTTATGAATAACGTCCTTCCAACTATCCAGCGCTTCTTCGCGCCAGTAAGCAATGTGTTTCTCGACATCAAACATCTCTTGTGTGCACGCAAAGGTTGTCATTAACCTATGCTCCAGCCGCCGTCCTCGGCGGCGTTTTGCGAGGAAACCCTGCGCCGGGGACGGCGCAGGGAGCAACCAGCCTGACATGTTTTGCGTGCACACCATCTCTTCTTCACTCATGCTATCTTCACCAATTACGCACCACTCACTTACGAAACCTTCTTCAACGCGTCGATCAACTCCATCGTGCGGTCCACGGTCATGTTCTCGTGGTACTTGATCCCATCGGGACCTTGCGTTTGGAACATCGGCGCTTTATCGCAGGCGGCGAGACACATCACACCTTCGAGCGTAACCACGCCATCGGCGGTTGTTTCACCCACTTTGATGCCGAGGTTGCCACACAAGTTTTGCAGGAATTCATCCGCGCCGCGTAAGGCACAGGGCAGATCCGTACAAACTTGCATGCGATACTTGCCGGCTTTCTCGTCGTGATACAACGTATAAAAACCGACGATCGAAGCGACTTCGGTTTCGGTAATATCAAGCATCTGCGCAATGTCCTGCATCGCGGCTTTGTTGACATAACCTTCCTCGCGCTGGGCAAGATACAGAAGCGGCATCACCGCGGAGCGTTTCTGCTCAGGCGGGTACTTGGACAGAATTTTCTTAACTTCCTTCGGATAAGTTTTTTCGAGGCTCATCTATCAATATCTCCGAGGACAATGTCAATGGAAGCAAGAATGGCAACCAGATCTGCCACCAAATGCCCCTTCACGATCTGTGGAAGCACAGCCAAATTATCAAATGAAGGAGTACGCAAGTGAATGCGATGCGGCTTGGGACCGCCGTCACCTTCGAGATACATGCCCAACTCGCCGCGCGGTGATTCGACTGCGCTATAAACCGAAGCCTTGGGCGCAGGGAAACCTTCCGTCCACAACTTGAAGAAATGAATAAGTGACTCCATGCTGGTGCCAATTTCAGAACGCGGCGGCGGGACAAATTTCCGATTCTCAGAATGCACAGCGCCCATCGGCAATTTGTTCATGGCTTGCTCAATGATCTTCAACGACTCGCGCAACTCATCAATACGGACGAGATACCGCGCATATGTATCGCCTTCGGTGCGGATGGGCACATTGAAATCATATTGCTCATACCCCGAATACGGACGCGCCTTGCGCAAGTCCCAATCCACGCCGGATGCGCGCAGCGTGGGGCCTGTCACGCCATATTGAAGGGCTACGTCTTTGTCAAGGTAGCCGATGCCCACCAAACGGTCAACAAAGATCGGATTCTTCGTCATTAACTTTTCGTATTCATCCACGCGGCGCGGGAATATCTTAAGGAAATCGCGCACGGATTTTTCAAATTCCACTGGCACATCGCGCCAGACACCGCCCGGACGAATGTAGGTGGTCATCATACGCGCGCCCGAGACCAACTCAAAAATATCAAGGATCAATTCGCGGTCACGGAAACAATATAAGAAAACAGACATGGCCGCGAGATCAAGACCAAAGGCGCCCAGCCAAACCAAATGCGAAGCAATGCGTTGAAGCTCAACCAGGATCACACGCAGCGCTTGCGCGCGCGGCGGCACATCCAGGTCAACCAGTTTTTCAACCGCCATCACATACGCAAGATTGTTTCCAATCGGGTTCATGTAATCAAGACGGTCGGTCATTACTTCGGCCTTTTGATAGGTCTTGGCTTCCATGTTCTTTTCAATGCCGGTATGCAAAAAGCCGATATCGGGGATGCAGTTGACAATGATCTCGCCGTCCAGTTCGAGCAAAAGGCGCAGCACCCCATGCGTAGATGGATGCTGCGGTCCCATATTCAAGAGCATCGTCTCGCCGGTCAGGGCACGCTCCGATACGAGATGTTTGAATTTCTCTATGCTGACTTCTTCAATCTGACTCATAAACTATTCCTTTGCGTACGGCTTGCCCAGATCGATCTCGTCAAAGTTAAACGTGAACTGGGGTTCTTCGTAACCGAGCGGATAATCTTTACGTAACGGATGCCCCTCATGATCTTCCGGCATCAAAATGCGGCGTGGATCGGGATGCCCCTCGATTTCGATCCCGAACATATCTAGGAGTTCACGCTCGCGCCAATTTGCGACATCATACACACCCGTCGCTGTCGGAAGTTTGGGACTGCTCCCATTTAGCGGAACTCTGATCTGCAGCGAGAGATTCTTCACGATCGACGTGAGTTGATACACCACATGAAAACGCGGCTCAGACTGCGGGTAATAATCCACTGCGGTCATCGCCGAGAGTAATTCAAAATTTTGCTCATCGCGCAAGAGCATCAACGCAGCCACAATATTTCCGGGCTTGACGAACATATGCACTTCGTCGCGAAATTCTTCAAACGTCGCGCCGAATTTATCCTGCACTATTTTTACAATGGGTTCGAGTTTTTTATCCATAGTCTCTGCCTCGTCATTGCGAGGAAGGCGCTCTCCCCGATATCATCCCGAATATTTTTATCGGGACGAAGCAATCTCTGTTTTGGAGATTACTTCGGGCAAAGAACAAGTGCGCCCTCGCAACGACGTTAGTTGATTACTTATACTTCTCAGCGTATTGCTTGAAAGTTTCGCCCTTGACCTTCTCATGAATGGTCATCACGCCGTGAATCAATGCTTCGGGGCGCGGAGGGCAGCCTGCCACATATACATCTACAGGCACGACTTCATCCACGCCTTGATAGATCGCGTAATTATTGAAGACGCCTCCGCAGGAAGCGCAATCACCCATGGCGATCACCCACTTCGGTTCGGGCATCTGATCGTACAAGCGGCGAAGAACGGGACCCATTTTCTTCGAGACGCGTCCCGCCACGATCATCAAGTCAGATTGGCGCGGGCTGGCGCGCATGAGTTCCATACCGAAGCGGCTCATATCGTAGCTCGAGGACTGCGCGGACATCATTTCGATCGCGCAGCAAGCCAGGCCGAACAGCATGGGCCACATCGCGTTGGTGCGTCCCCAATTAACGGCGCTTTCAAGTGTGGTGGTGACCACACCCATATTCGCAAGTTTATTTTCTATTCCCATTCCAGGGCTCCTTTCTTCCAGGCATACACATAACCTATTAATAAAATAACGATAAACACGGCCATTTCGAGCAAGCCGAAAATTCCCATTTGGCGAAATGCGATCGCCCAGGGTAGGAAAAATACAACTTCAATATCAAACAGGATGAACAACACGGCGACTAAATAGAAGCGGACAGGCATACGCCGTGTCCCTTCGCCGTATGGGTTCATGCCCGATTCATACGGCATGTTCTTTGCTTCTGTATTTTTTCGTGGACCAAACAATTCCCCCAAACCTATCGCGATCAATCCGATGACGGTGGCGACTGCGATCATAACTCCAATGGCAATATACTCCAGCAACATAAACACCTCTTGGTGTGTAGAATCAGTGCGTGAAATCTGGCACGTTCGGCGAAGTATATCATAAGAGACTTTCACTTTATGGAGGAAGTGCCTCTTTTCACAAAAATAGTGATAATCGTCATATTTGAAAAATTAAAACAAGAAAACACGACGCATCCCGAATTTAATAATGGGACGCTGACGAGCGCGGATGGACGCGGAACAGGACAAAAAATCCGCGTTGTCAGGATTTATCTGCGTCCCATTTGCTTGTAAAAACGAACTCACCCACGAAACCTTAATTTCGGGGTGAGTTCGTTTTCATTTTAATTGGCTCTTTGGTATTTCGCGTGGCGATGCCATATATGGGAGTGTTCCGATTAAGCAAACCTGCGGTAACCTTCGATATCAAGATAGAGCCGTTGGAACAAAGTTGTATTTCGAAGAATGCCGTAACAACGGCGCTTGGTTGTTTTGATTTTATTATTCAAGCCTTCCACGAAGCCGCTACTAAAACGTCCAGCAAAGTAGTTGACGATTTTGTCGAGCCAATTATTGAGCGTTATCAAGAACTTGTTAAAGCAAGTTATGGTACTCTGAGAGATTTTGTCCCGCCATGCAAGCAAGCGTTGTTTGGCTTCTTCTTTGGTCAGGTGCATCTCAAATATGGAAGTCAGTTCTTCTCGGAAGATGTAAGCCAATCTTAAGTCAGGTGAATACACAAAAAGGCGATTGAGTTTTTTCAGTTCTTCATCAGTCAAGTCTTTGCCATTCTTTCGGATTGGCCACAATACGCCCTGAATTTCTGCGTATTCTACATCAGACAATTCTTTTTTGAGACGGCGACATTCTTGCTTGCGTAGATGATCCACACCCTCACGATAATTCTTGGCGACATGAAAACGATCTACCACTACCTCAATGGAAACTTCCGGATGCGCTTTGTCGAATTCTGCCACTGCGTTGGCGTAGCCTTCCCACATATCTGTACAAACTTTTTTCATCGTTTGCCACAGACGAGAGGGAATACTCTCAAAAAACTGCCGTACGGTTTCCTTTTGACGGTCTACCAAGACACCCAAGAGAGCAACGTGTCCGTCTGTTTGCTGAGTTGTAATGATGGCTACAAAGTTGCCGTGCCCTTTGGTCATTGCAATTTCATCAATCCCGATGAATTTCAACTCGGTGAACTCGCCCCAATTCACGCTGGCATGAATACAACGGTCAACCGCTCCCTCAACCGCGTCATAGCCTACATCTTCTTTGCGTCTGACGTCTTCTACGGTGCTATTGACCAATTGCAACATCAGGTGGTGGTCATACGCTTTCGTGTGTGGGCTCTTGGGATCATACCAATCCAACTCTTGGGTACTTGTCTTTCCATTACAGTGAGAACATTCATAGCGCTTAGGGCGCAGGCAAATGTACAACCGATGTCCCAAAATGGGCAAATGTCGCAATTCAATCTCTCGTCCGCAACCATTGGGCTTCGTGATCTGACGACCACACGAGTGACAGACAGCGCTATTGCGCGTGCTTTCAACTGTGACAATATAATCGCCACGTTCATTGATTTCTACACTGATTACTTCTACCTCAGGTATATCCAAAGGAAATGTAATCAGATTTTTAGATTTGAGACCCTGATGATTTGACACGACTCAATCTCCACTTTTTTCACCAATTGTATCCCCCATATTTGGGGGTAACCGCGCGAACTACCAAAGAGCCTTTTAATTTTTTCGATTCGTTAATCGCCCAAATAATCGCGCAGTTCGCGGTTGCGCGCGGGGTGGCGTAACTTCCTCAGCGCTTTCGCCTCGATCTGACGGATGCGCTCGCGGGTTACGTCAAAATAACGGCTGACTTCTTCGAGTGTGTGTTCGCGGCCATCTTTCAAACCGAAGCGCAATTCCAACACATCGCGCTCGCGGTCGGATAATACTTCCAGCGCGCGCTGCACCTGTTCGCGCAGCATTTCGCGGGCGGCGAAGTCCATCGGGGAGGGCGCATCCTCATCCTCGATAAAATCGCCCAGCGAGCTGGAGTCTTCATCTCCGACCGGAGATTCAAGCGAGATGGGTTCTTCAGCGGAACGAAGAATGCGCTTCACTTTTTGTGCGGCAACCTCAAAACGTTCCTGCAATTCCGGCTTGAGCGGTTTGTTCTCGGCATGCGCGCGCAAAATCGTTTGCACATCCGCAGCGGAAAGGTAACCCACTTCCAAAGAGATTTCGGCATTCGTTGGGATTCTGCCCAAACCCTGCGTGAGTTGACGCTGTGCGCGCAAAATCCGCGAGATGGATTCGAATAAGTGGACAGGGATCCGAATGGTGCGCGCCTGCTCCGCGATGGAACGGTTGATCGCCTGACGCACCCACCAGGTGGCATACGTGCTGAATTTAAAACCGCGGCGCGGATCAAATTTACCGATCGCGCGCAGCAGGCCCATATTCCCCTCCTGGATCAGATCGAGGAGCGACATGCCGCGTCCGAGATAACGCTTGGCGACGCTGACTACCAATCGCAAGTTCGCATTGATCAGCGCCTGGTTGCCCTCCACCGCGCGCGCGTGAATTGCATCCATCTCGTTTAGCAGTTCTTCATCAGGCGGCAAATTGCGGAAGAGAGTACGCTGTGACGGAAAGGCATGATGCGCGCGGACGTAATCCAGCAGCCATTCGGCGTAACCAAATGGAAGCAGGTGAAAGATCAGGAAAACGCTATAAGCATGGCGCGCGAGGTTATCCCAAAGATGATCCACACCCCAATGACCGTTATCCAAATACGCGCGGAAATAAGACGGTGAGTCAAATTGCCAGCCTGCGTGCAGCGATTGCGACTCCGCAATCATTAACGCAAGATCGGGGAGTTCATAGTCAAGCTGTTCGGTATCTTCAATGAGGCGTTCCCATGAGATTATCATTTCAGAGATCGCGGAACGATAAACCGCCGAAGCCTGCGAAATACCCTTGGTTGGTTTCAATTTACGCAGCGCGATGATGTGACGGTCGGCTTCACTCAAAGTGGCAAGTCGAAACTCGCTGTCAGAATCAAGCAGCTTCACCAGGCCGATCTCACGCAGGTATAAGCGCACCGGGTCTTCAGAAAGTTCAGAAGCGGATTCGTGTGAATGCGCCGGCAGATCGTCATCCTCAATTTCATCGGGAGAGGTCAACAACACCTCGTCGGGCTCAACGATATCGTCCACCGCTGTGTCAAGCAAAAGATCATCTTCAAGCAACGAATCTACCAGCACGCTTACTGCTTCGGATGCTTTTATCATCGGCCTCTTCTGTATAACAACAGACTGCACTTTTGCTTTCAATTTTTGTTTTGGCTTGGGTTTCGATTTGGTCTTCGCTGGCATTGGATTCACTTTCCCTTACAAGTGTTTTTGAAAATCACATTTATCGCTTTGATGCTAATTTTCTTTTTGCCTGATCCAAATTATGAATTAATTTTGCAAGTTGCAAAGTTTGTTCTTGATACATCTTGTTATTTGCGCCGTCTTGCAGCTGATCTTCTTCTTGCAGAAAGCGCAGCTGATTATTGTTCGCCAGCGCATTCATACGGCGCAAATCAATAAAGCGCGCTAGCAGTTCTTCGATCAGCTTGTCATCCACGGGGGACAGAGCGTCGGTGTATGTGAGCAGTTCCATTGAGATATCGCTGATCGCCTCGGGTAAATGCGTCATCACATAATGATGGTGATCTTTTTCATCCTGCTCGACCGCGCTGCGCACCACGCCAAACAACAATTGATGGTCAGTATACTCGAAGTCCTCTACTGTCAGCGCGCTCAAACCAAACTCCTGAAGTTTTCGATCCACACGATACAGCAGCACAGGCTTATGCAGCAAAACGCCCAGGCAATAGGATTCGATTCTTAAAGTCGGATTGACCACCGCCACCGATGCTGGCACAGCCCGCCGGGCTTGACCGCCCGCGCGCCGACGTGACTTTACTGTCTCAATTTGGGGCAAAGTTGGCGTAGCAAATAAGATTCTTTCATCTATCCGCAACATCCTTGCAAGTCTTTGACGGTAATCATCTCTTTCAACAGGGTCTGAAACACCTGCAATGAATGGCTCTAACTCCTGAACAATTTTAGCCTTATCCTTCGGGTTTTCCAAATCATATTGAGAAATCACACTTTTCATAGTGTGAAGCACAATTGGTTCCGCCAAGTCTATTAACTTTGCCCATTCATCTTTGCCGCGTTGAACAAGCTCATCAGGATCAAGATCATCGGGTAAGGCAACAACTTTGATATCAACTGATAATTGATTCGCAAATCTCAACAAATGTGGTGCATCAGTCCATCTCTCGCCATCCTTATCAATCGCAGGAACCTTAACCCCAGCCTCATCAAAAACAGGAAATTTTTCACTAACAGATTGTCGAGCTGTTTCATATCCACGTAAAACAGCAATTTTGCCTGCTTTGTCTGGGTCTAACGCCAAAACAATTTTTTTGGTACTGCGTTTCAACAAGCGCAGTTGATCTTCAGTCAGCGCAGTTCCCATCGGCGAGACGACATTTTCATATCCTGCTTGGTGCAGCGCGATGACATCGAGATAACCTTCCACGATCACAGCCTGGTCCGCAGTACGGATCGGCTTGCGCGCGCGGTCCAAGCCATAAAGGATATGACCCTTCGTAAAGATTGGCGTTTCGGGAGAATTCAAAAACTTGGGGATGTCATTCGGGTCAACGATGCGCGCGCCAAAGCCCGCCATCTTCCCGTTCTCATCGCGGATGGGAATCATGATGCGGTTGCGGAATTTGTCATAGACGCGCGATGCGTGTGTTGTGCCATCTTCGCGCACAGATAACATACCCGAGTCAATTAATTCCTGCTCGGAGTATCCTTTGGAGGTGAATTTTTTAAGCAGGTTATCGTACCCATGCGGGGCGTATCCCATACCAAAAATTTCGATGGTCGTGTCGGTTAGGCCGCGCTTCTCACGCAGATACGTTAATATTTCTTTATTGTTAAATAAATGCGTTCGATAATAAACGACAGCATCTTCAAGCAAAACGCGTAAATGTTCGTGCGCTTCTTTAACCTCGGGTGCTTCACGCGGTTCATAGGCTTGCAATACCACGCCGGCGCGATCAGCAAGTTTTTTCAAAGCCTCTTTGAAATCAAGTCCTTCCTTCTTCATTACGAACTTGAAAATATCCCCGCCTTCATTACACGCGCCGTAACATTTCCATGTTCCCAGCTCAGGCCAGACTACGAATGCGGGCGTGTTCTTATTATCGTGGAATGGACAAAAGCCCGTATAGCTGCGTCCCGATTTACGTAACTTAACACCCGCCTCAGAAACGAGGTCTACAATATCTATCTTGCTCTTGATTTCATCTATTGTCGACATAGGATGTTTGAATTATAGACGCATTTGGAAATTTGGGAAAATAAAAGAGCAGGCTTGCACCTGCTCTTTTATTTTTATTATGATTTTACACAAATACATTTTGATAACTAATGACGGCTACCTATCATTACCATTATTATTTCCACCGCCGCCGTTTCCACCGCCGCCGTTTCCACCGCCGCCGTTTACACC
>VFKN01000090.1 GCA_009885525.1 Anaerolineaceae bacterium
AAAACAGATCCCACCCATGTCCCTTTTGGTGACAAAGCGCGCTCGTGAACTCAACCTCAGTTGCTCGTGGGGCTGAGTGACTCTCCCCTAATTTTTGAGATGATACGAAAATTTTTGTAAATTATGCAGCAAGCGGTAAATAAAAAAAATTGGACTAATAATGACTCAACCTGATTGGAACGAAGAAGAAGATAATTTTGACTTAACCCTCTCGCAGCGGACTGAAGAGTTGTATCGCGTCCCGAATATGGAGCCCAACGCGGATGGATTGATCGAGGCGGTGGTTTTGCCGCTGCGTGATATGGTCATCTTCCCGCGCATGGTCTCGCCGATATTTGTGGGGCGTGAGGTTTCTTTGCTGGCTGTGCAGGAAGCGCAGCGCAAAGAACAGACCGTGATCGGGCTAACGCAAAAAGACCCGGAAGTGAACGAGCCCAGCGCGGAAGATTTCCTGCCGATCGGCGTGGAAATGTCGGTGGGACGTTTGCTGCACATGCCCGACGCTTCATATTCCGCGTTGGTGCAGGGACGCCGGCGCGTGGAGATCGTGGAGTTTATCCGCACCAAGCCGTATCTCAAAGTGCGCGCACGCATCATCACTGAAACACAAACCGCAGATCGGCAAACGCAAGCCCTGATGCGTTCCGCGTTGAGCATGTTCGAGCGTTGCGTGCAATTGGATCATTCAATTCCTGAAGAGGCGCATCTGTTTGCGTTGAATGTCAGCGAACCCGGCTGGCTTGCGGATATGATCGCAACCTCGCTTTCATTAACTTATGAAGCCAAATTGCGTTTGCTGTTGATCCTCGACCCGAAGGCGCGGCTTGGTCAGTTGAATACACTCCTCGCGCAGGAAGTGGACGTTCTCGAACTCGAAGATGAAATTCACTCGCGCGTACAAAACGAGGTGGATAAAAGTCAGCGCGAATTTTATTTGCGCGAGCAGATGAAACAGATCCAGAATGAACTCGGCGAAGGCGATGTTTTTTCGCGCGATGCATCCGATCTAAAGAAAAAGATCGAGGCTGCGAATCTGCCGGAAGAGGCGAAGAAAGTCGCGTTGAAAGAAATGGAACGCCTAAATCAAATGCCGCCGATGGCGCCCGAAGTCGGCATGATCCGCACCTATATCGATTGGATCACCGACCTGCCGTGGAGCAACTCCACGCCCGATAATTTGGATGTGAAGAATGCCGCCAAAATTTTGGAGCGTGATCATTACGGCCTGAAGAAAGCCAAAGAAAGAATTTTGGAATATATCGCGGTGCGTTCTTTGAAACCGAAAAAAGAACGTCAGCCGATTCTGTGTTTTGTGGGACCTCCCGGCGTTGGCAAAACTTCGCTGGGACATTCGATCGCGGATGCGCTGGGACGCAAATTCGTGCGCGTGTCCTTGGGCGGCGTGCGCGACGAAGCCGAAATTCGCGGACATCGCCGCACGTATATTGGCGCGCTGCCCGGAAGAATTATCCAGACGATGAAACGCGCCGGTACGTCAAATCCGCTTTTTATGTTGGATGAAATTGACAAACTATATTCCGATTTCCGCGGCGACCCCGCATCCGCGATGTTGGAAGTATTAGACCCGGAACAGAATTATGCGTTCAGCGATCATTATCTTGAGATGCCGTTTGATCTTTCCAAGGTGATGTTCGTGACCACCGCGAATTCACTTTCCTCGATCCCATCTCCGCTGCTGGATCGCATGGAAGTGATCGAGTTCCCCGGTTATATCGAAGAAGAAAAAATCGAGATCTCGAATCGTTATCTCATTCCGCGCCAGCTCGAAGAGAATGGCGTTGATAATCTCGGTCTCGTCTTTGAACCTGCCGCGCTTCAGCGCATCATCCGCGAATATACTTATGAAGCGGGCGTGCGCAGTTTGGAACGCGAGCTCGGAAAAATTTGCCGCAAAGTGGCGCGCCTCAAAGCGGAAGGCAAAAAATATCCCGCATCGATTGCGCCGGATATGATCGAGAAGTTGTTGGGTCCGCAGCAAGTCTTCCCCTCCGAAGCGGAACGCAGCGATGAAGTGGGCGTGGCGACCAGCCTGGCGTGGACGGAAAATGGCGGCGAGATTATGCCCGTTGAAGTTGCCATCATCGAAGGCAAAGGTGGGATGCAGATGACCGGTCAAATGGGTGAGGTGATGCAGGAATCAGGTCAAGCCGCGTTGACGTATATCAAATCGCGTGCGGCGCATTTGAAACTGGATCTGGATATTTTCGAGCGACTGGATATTCACATTCACATGCCCGAAGGCGGCATCCCGAAGGATGGACCCTCTGCGGGAATTACGATGGCGACCGCGATCATCTCCGCGCTGACGGGGCGTCCCGTCTTCCGTCACGTCGGCATGACCGGCGAAATCACCCTGCGCGGACGTGTGCTGCCGATCGGCGGCGTGCGTGAAAAAGTTTTGGCTGCCTACCGTGCCGGACTCAAAACCGTTTTATTACCCGAAAAAAATATGAAGGACTTAGTGGAACTTCCCAAGATTGCCAAGTCTGAGTTGAAGATCATCCCGATCAAACACATGGATGATGTACTGGGCTACGCGCTTTCAGAAAAGGTGACAACTCCACCGCCGCGTCCGAGGAAGCGCAAGGATGAGGACGGCGAGGAGTAGAGAAATATGGAAAGCGGAGTCTTTGATAAAGACTCCGCTTTTTGTTTATCTGCGACTCGCCCATAGAAAATATGGGATGAATTTCACTTGAAGCGCGGATACGATCCCAGCATGCGCAGCATCAACGCATACTCGCTCAAGTGATTGAGTGCGCGTTTGGCAGCCTCATCGTGCATCGAGCCGATGAAGTCAATGTAAAAAAGATATTCCCATGGCTTACCTTGTAGCGGCCGCGATTCGATTTTGGTCAGGTCGAGGTCGCGTAACGCGAACACGCTCATCGCTTTGAAGAGCGAGCCCGGCACATTTTTGAGCGTAAACACGATGGACGTTTTTGCTTCGCCTTCGGGAGTTTTCGGCTCGCGTTGAATGGCAAGAAAGCGTGTGAAATTTTCGGGATTATCTTCGATGCCTTCCTGCAAAATTTTCATGCCGTAAAGTTCAGCCGCGCGGCGCGATGCAATCGCAGCTGTATCCAGCGCGCCGGAAGCCTTGAGCATCTTGACGCTGCCCGCCGTGTCGTACACGGTTTCGGGTTTGATTCCGCGCTCGCGCAAATATGCCGCACATTGTCCCAGCGCCTGCGGATGGCTGATGGCTTTTTTAATATCTTCCATTTTCGCATCCGGCATACCGATCAAACAATGCTGCACGCGCAGAAAATATTCACCAACAATATGCAAATTGTGGCGCAGCAGCAAATCATAGTTTTGATGAATACTGCCCGCCAATGAATTTTCAATCGGTGCAAGGGCGGCATCACTTTTACCTGACACAACCGAATCAAACATCACATCAAATGATTCGCATGGAACAGTTTCAACATCCCCAAAATAATTAAAAACCGCCTGCTCGCTGTACGCGCCGGGTTCGCCTTGAAATGATACTTTCATAGAAACTCCTTGAGATATAAGTCGAAGGTCAAAAGTCAAAGGTCGAGTAACTTTTGACCTTCGACTTTTGACTTTTGATTACTGCCCTTCCGCCCACTCGACAATTTTCCGAAATCCGGCTTCCACATCTTCATCCGAAGCGGCGATGGTCATGCGAATGAAACCTTCGCCCTGTTCGCCAAACGCCGAGCCGGGGACGAGTCCCACGCCAACTTCATCCAAAATCTTTTCACACATTTCGATGGAAGACATTTTCAGCGCGCGCAGATCGAGGAAAAAATAAAACGCGCCTTGCGGCGGAATCACGCGCACCTTATCGCTTTCCAATTCGCTGGCGATGCGCATCACCAATGCGCGCCGGCGCGCATACGCGGCGCGCATATCCGCGGTGACTTTTTGATTCTCTGGATCGGTCAATGCGAATGCCGCGGCTTTTTGAATGAAGGGCGTCACACAGGTGATTGAATTTTGACTTGCCTTCAACGCGTTCTCGATCACTTGCGCGGGCGCGGCGAGAAAGCCCACGCGCCAGCCGGTCATCGCATAAGATTTTGAAAGACTATTGACCAGCAGTGTTCTTTCCTTGGCGCCATCGAAAGCCGCGGCGCAAGTGGGCGGCTCTTCATAATATAAACTGCCATAGACTTCATCGCTGACGATCCACAAATTATGGTTCGCGGCGAAATCCTGCAAGCGCTGCAAATATTCGCGCGTGGGATATGCGCCCGTCGGGTTGGATGGATAATTCAAAACGATGACGCACGTCTGCGGAGTTAATGCGCGCTCCCATGATTCAAAAAACGGGATGAAACCATTCTCGGCTGGAGCAGGCACGCGAATCACATTCCCACGCAGCATGATCACCATATTCGAGTGAGTCGCCCACGAAGGATCGGGGATGAGCACATCGTCGCCGGGGTTCAAGATGGATTGCATGGCGAGATAATATGCATGGATGCCGCCATGCGTGATCAAAATTTCGGAGGCGGGATCGTAGTCCACTTTTTGGTCGCGGATCAATTTTGACGCCACAGCCTCTCGAAGGTCAGGGTAGCCGCGTGAAGGCCCGTAATGAGTCAACCCACTTTGCATGGCTTTCAGCGCGGCATCCATCACCGCGGGCGGAGTCGCAAAGTCGGGGTCGCCGACTTGCAAGCCGATGATTTTATGTCCGCTGGCTTTGAGCGCGAGGATGCGGTCTGCCATGGCAACAGTAGCGGATTGGCGAATGAGGTCGAACTGGGTGTTTATGCTTTGCATGATTTTTCCGTTTAATAATATAGTACGGCATTCTCTACCTTGCAAAATCTTTTTTGGACGCTGAAACACGCTGATTTCGCTGATGAAAAGAAAAAAATCTGCGTTTTTCTGCGTTCATCAGCGTCCCATTTTAAAAATGTATGGTAGAGAAGTGCGACATAAATGTCGCGGTACAGATGTCGAGTGTATCAAATAAACAAAAATCCCGTCAAACGAATTCGACGGGATGAAGAAGTAAACAGTGAGGATCTATTCGATAACTGGTGAGGCCGGTTTATTTTCATCCCCGTTTGCTTCAATGGGAAGAAGAAAGTGGATCTTGCTGCCGGCGCCCTCTATGCTTTCAATCCAGATGCGCCCGCCGTGCATGCCGACCATTGCTTTTGCAACAGAAAGACCGAGTCCCATGCCGCCATGCCTGCGCGTGAGATGCGACTCAACCTGATAGAAGCGATCAAACACATGCGGAATATCCTTGGCGGGAATACCCACGCCGTTGTCTTCAACAGTGACTTGCACAAAATTGGGCTGCTGTTCGCCGTGAATGATGATCTGACCGCCTTCATTCGTAAAACCAATCGCATTTTTTACGATGTTACTTAAAGCAATTGCGATCTTGCTGCCATCAGCTTCCACCAATAAATCCTGGTCGCGCTGTTTTTCGGCTTTGATCTGAACGCCTTTTTGGGTTGCCGTATCGCGGAATGAAGCGACCGTATCATCAATAATGCGCGAGACAGAGACCTTGCGCGAATGCAGGGTTGCCATACCCGTCATCTGATTGTCCACGCTGGAAAGGCTTTCGATGATTTCCTTGAGTTTGGAGGCGCTGCGGATGATCGTATCCACCTGCTCCTGATGTTCATCTTTGACAAGTTCGCGCAAAAAAGTGGAGTGGCCGAGGATCAGCCCGAGCGGGGTGCGCAGTTCATGCGAGGTGATGGCGATGAACTCACTTTTCATCTGCTCGAGTTTGTGCGCTTCATCTTGTGAAGATTGAACATTCTTTCCAAGCAGATCATATTGCATGGCGGTCGTGGCGAGGGATGTAAGTGTTTCAAGGATCGTAATATCTTCGTCCGTATAAGGGGCGATTTTATTAAAGACTTGAAACACACCGATCGGTCTGCCGTGCAGGATCAGTGGTACGCCTAAAACGGAGTGCGGATTAAAAGAATCTATCGAGTCGATTTTGACATATCTGGGAATATCTTTTTTTGCTTCATCAATGGCAAGCGGTTTAACATGTAAAAAAACCCATCCTGCTACGCTGCCGTATATTGGAATACGGGCGTCATTGAGCGCATCGAGGTGGATCCATGGCATAAATTTAAAATAAAATTCGTGTGAAGATTCATCATATTCCAGCAGCGACGCGGTTTCGCTCTCCGTTAATTCAGTGGATGCCGAGAGGATGGATTGCAGGTAGGTCTCAAGGTCAACCATTGTGCTGAGGTTGCGGGTGAGTTCCAAAAGACGCGTAAGGAGTTTTGATGTATCCATATTTATGTTTTCTTTATCTGTGTAAAAATATTATACATCAAGGAATTGCATCAAAAACAATCATAAGGTTTTTGCAAGGTAACAGTGATAATCCAAAAACTACCCAACCAACTCAACAAACCGCAGCAGGCTTTCCATCCCTTTTTCGATTGGATATGTGTCAATATATTCGTTTATTGTGTGCGCGCCGCCGCCGGTGGTGACGCCCATCACCACTGCAGGAATATCCCTGCTTAATGGAATATTCGCGTCGGTGGAACCAGCCGTGAGGAGCGCTTTCAAGCCCTGCTCGCGGATGCAGGTCATTGCGAGCTGCACCAGTTTATGCTCTGCGGAAATCTCTCCCGCGGGCCGCTCACCGATCACCTCTGCGGTAATCTTCAGCCCTTCGCGGCTTGCGTTGACAATGATCTCTTCCACTTGATGAATTAATCTTGCAAGCGCCGCGGGATCTTCCGAGCGCAAATCCAATTCGCATTTCGCTTCGGATGCCAGCACGTTGATTCCGGTGCCGCCGCCGAAGGTGCCGACATTCATCGTGGTGCGCGGCTCGCGCGGCAAATGGATCGCCGTCAATTGCGTGACCAGCGTTGCAAGTTCATGCACCGCCGAAGGCTGGCCGTAATCCGACCACGAATGTCCGCCCGCAGTTTTTGCCATGATGCGATATCTGCGCACGCCGATCGCGCGGTGGTAGACATGCCCCAGCGCGAGACCTTCCAATATCAGATAGCCGATTACACCTTGCCCTGAGCCTGTCGAAGGGTCGGAGTTGAATCGTTCCACCACGCCGCGCATCCCACCCAAATCACCGAGGCCTTCCTCACCCACATTTGCGACAAACCATACGTCGTGTTTCAACTCAATATTTCTCTCGCGCAGCATCCACACGATTCCAAACAACGCGGAGACTCCCAACGAGTTATCGCCGATACCCGGCGCGAAAATTTTCTCCGCTTCCTTCTTCGCCGCCAGGTTAATACTCAGCGGGAAGACAGTATCCAAATGCGCGGAAATAATCAACGGTTTGGATTTCTTGTGTTTACCAGGCAGGCGCGCGTAAACATTTCCAAGAGCGTCCATCGAAACATCTTCGAGTTTCTCTTTTTCAAAAAGTCCGCGTACAAACTCTCCGCGCGGGCCTTCGGCAAACGTGGGCGCAGCCACTTGTTGAATTTCAACTGCAAGGTCAATGATTTTTTTGTAGAGGTTAGTCATGGGTTAAGTATACGGGCATGTGGATAAGTAGACAAGTACACAGGTAAACACGGATTGCGGAACGCCCACGTCCCACGCACTACTCAACTATCAAAACTACCCCCAACTACACTTCCCTTACCATTTCTTTCAGCGCAAACAAACGCGCTTCGGCGAGACCGGGCATAACATCCAATGTATAAAAGGGACCGCTGCCTTCGATCTTTAGTGAAGCGGAAACGTTCCCATGCAAAGCCGCCATGAGCGGATCATTTGTCTTTTGAAAGCCCGCGAGGAATCCACCGCAGAAAGCATCACCTGCGCCGCTTGGGTCAACGATGCGCGCAGGATACGCAGGGATTTCATATCGGCGTCCCTTCGCCACATCATAAACCATTTGCCCATTCCGCCCGCGTTTGACCACAACGATCTGCGGACCATATTCGCTGACGCGGCGCGCCATCTCCCACAGGTCGTTGGTCTCGCCCCAAAAAAGCGCGCGTAATTCATTTTCTGACGGCAGAAAAATATCCACGCCTTGCAACGCGATGCGCAACTCGCGCCACAGGGAAGGAGTCATATATTCAATCGCGGGATCCAAACTGATAACTTGAGTTGCTCCGCCTTTGAAAAGATTGACCATCTGGCTCTGGCTGGTGAAGTCGAAAGCGCAAAGATGCACATAATGAACATCGCGATATTCTTTTGGCGTATCGCGGGGCATGGGCGAAGTCGGGTCGATCACGCGCGGGTTTACATGTGAATCATCGGCAGGTTGGTATCCAAGTAATGATTTTGGGAAGGTCAGTTGGCGGCGCGCAAAATGCGATACGGCATTGGTCGAGCTGCGTTCAAGTTTATCGGTGAACGCGACGAATCTACGCAGGTCGATATTTTGCAACTCGCGCAAGACTCGAATTCCACGCGTATCGAATCCGCGCCCCTCGAGATCGCGAATCCACTGGCGCGGATAATCCTCCCCGACGCGCCCAATTAATCCCATTTTGGAATTCCACACGGCGAGCCCGCCTGCCGCGTAAAGTAAATTCCCGCCGGGAGAATCCACCAGCGGGGGGCTTGAGGGCGGCAGGATATATTCCCTGCTCAACGTGCCTGCGATGACAAAGGTCGGCTGCATTGTTTAAGTATACATGAATAAAATTCGCTTTACGCAACCCGCTGCTTGAAAATATTCCCCAAGCGCGGATAGAAAAGCGCGGTCAATATTCCCAGCGCAATTTCAATGGGATATGTAAGACTCTCGGAGGAAATCAATATCCCCACAGCAAAAACGAGAAAGGTCATTACAACCCAAACAGAGAGGTGGTCAAAAATCTGTGCAATGATTTTCCATTTTGGCAGCCAGAGCAAAGCGAACATGGTAATTAAAGTTAATGCCAGGATCAACATCCAAAAAAGATAAGGATGCTGGTAAATCAACTTTACAGTTCTATGCACACGAATATCTTTTAAATAAAGAATAATGGGAAAGTGAACATATAAAAACAGCAGGGAGTTTTGCCCAAGGAAGGTCAGCAACCCTTTTTGTATTTGTTGAAAAAATGGAATCGTGCGCAAAATAAAGAAAGCGCAAAACAAAAAAATACTGCACGCCAGGAAATAGCCCAAAGACATATCCCATTTATTTTCAAGATCCAGCGGAATATTTATTTTTTGCAGGATAAATAATATTAGGCTGAAGCCAATTGCCGCGCCAAGATTTATGTAGTTATTAATTCGATATGCAAATAAGCCAAAGAAGAACAGGAACAGCCACGGAAAGATCGGAAAGATTCCCGGCGGGAAAAGCAAATTTGTAAAGCCGACAATTGCAATACCGGCGAAAAGTGATTGCAAGATAAATTTCAACCCAAAAGCGATGAGTCCCAAAACAAAATAAACCCATGCGCGCGGATGAAGATAATATTCAAGCAGATAGACAATCATCGAGCCGAGCGCGATCATTTGAATAATATCGAATTCAATTTCTTTTAGAAAACCGGGGTCGGTGATGCGATTAAAACTAAATCCGAGCAGGATCAAAAAAGCATAAGTCAGCAAAACGCCGCGTGGTTTATATTTTTGCGCCTGAAAAGCCGCCGTCACCCCCGCAGCAGAGTAGAACAACACCGGCGCAAGTCCGCCCCAGAATTTGAAGATTTCATATCCGCCGATATTCAAACTTGAATGTGCCACGATCATCACCAGACAGCCAATCCCTTTGAGGATGTCTATGGATGTATCGCGTTTCATTTACGCATCCACGCCGGGCGCAGCGATGCGACTTTTTTATAGACGGGGCAGTCCGGTTGATGCGCGCCGGGCAAATAACCCGTGGACATCAGAAATTCGTTGACAATCTCTCCGCCTGTAAAGACAAAAGTCTTCTTGAAGAGTTTTGTCCACTCTTCTTTTGTGAGCGGATGATTTGCGTCCAGCCAGCCTTTGAATGAGCCGAATTCTTTTCTCAACTCAAGAATCTTCTGCGCGTTGACAATCGCCGCGTTGACCTTTAATCGGTTGCGGATAATTCCCGCGTCGGCGAGCAAGCGCGCGCGGTCTGCTTCGGTATATTTCGCAATTTTTTCAATTTTGAATTTATTGTAGGCTTTATGGAAATTATCCGCTTTCTTTAAAATCGTAATCCACGAAAGGCCAGCCTGATTAATTTCCAACACAAGGCGCTCAAAGAGTTCATCATCATTTTTGAGCGGAAATCCATATTGGGTGTCGTGATAATTTTTGTTGAAAGTATCTTCGGGGTGAGTGTTGCAATAGTCACAGTAGGTTGTCATCAGACTATTTTACTATCACAAATTAATTTTACAAGTCTTTTACTTGGGAGACAAACTTCACGGATCCTTGGAGATAGGCGCGAGCACAATCAGATATATTCTGTTCAGTAAAGGGAAGAAAAAACAATTACTCGCCTTACGTATTCGATCATGATTCCCTGTACATCGGGAGAATGACATTGCGTAAGGTAAATAATTAAAGTGTCATTTTAAAAACAACAGCGTTATGCCCATGGTCAACCCATTACTAATATTTGTAAAACCCGCGCCCGGTCTTGCGCCCCAAATAACCTGCGTCCACCATCTTGCGCAATAAATATGCGGGGCGATATTTATCCTCGCCCAAATCTCTTTGCAAAACTTCCATCACGAACAACACCACATCGAGACCGATCAGGTCGGCCAAAGTCAACGGGCCCATTGGATGATTCATCCCGAGTTTCATCACCTGGTCGATTGCTTCCGGCGTCCCGACATTTTCCTGCAGCGCGAATACCGCTTCGTTAATCATGGGGCAGAGAATGCGATTGGAGATAAAGCCCGGCGAATCATTGGCCTCCACCGGTTCCTTACCCATCACCTTGCAGATCTCCACCACAGTTTGAGTCGTCTCAGCGGATGTCGCAATTCCGCGAATCACTTCCACCAATTTCATCAGCGGAACGGGATTCATAAAATGCATCCCGATGACCTTATCGGGGCGTTTGGTTGTCCCCGCGATTTTCGTAATCGAGATTGAAGATGTATTCGACGCGAGGATCACACCTTCGCGCGCGTTCGCATCCATGTCCCTGAATATTTTGAATTTCAATTCAGGGTTTTCCGTCGCGGCTTCAATCACCAGATCCGCGTCTTTCATCGTGGACATATCGCCCACGAATTGAATCGCATCCGCAGATGCTTTTTGCTCCGCGCTGAGCATGCCCTTCTCCAATAATTTTGCGGTGGATTTCGCAATGGTCGCCTTTGCTTTTTCCAGCGCGGCGGGCATCACATCCATGCAGGTGACTTGATAGCCCGAAGTCGCCGCAACCTGCGCGATGCCGTTGCCCATTGTCCCTGAGCCAATAACGAAGATGTGTTTGATGGTCATGTTTTCTCCTTGGGGGTAGTAAACAAGTAGACAGGTAAACACGTATACATGTCTCTACTTTGTTTCCGTGTCCACTTATTTACTTGTTTACCTGTTTACTTATTTACTTATTTACTTGCATACCTTCTAACATTCTCTTTGATCTGCTCAATATGCCCGGGAATGTGACCCGAGTAGATATTGATCCACTTCTCAAATGTATAAGGCTCATCATATTCGGGGTGCTTCGCGGTATGCGTGAAAACTTCTTCGGGCTGCTGTTTCAATAACTCATAAGTCGTCTTGCGGACAAGTCTGGTCGTTTCGAGTGCATCTTCAAAATTCTGGTCGTGGTAATTCAACGTCAGCGCCCACTGATCCTGATCGTAGCCCATAAAAACGCCGCCCGGCTCAACGATCAACTTGCGCGCGCGTAACGCCGCATTGGATTCACTGTCCGCAATGTGGATGATGATCTCATGCACGCTCCACTCGGTTGGCTCGGGTTTGAACTTCATTGCCTCTTGCGGAACTTCTTTCAACGCAGCCTTCAACAACTCCACGCCGCGCCCGTATAACTCGATCTTTTCATTACGTTCCTGAGTATTCACTATGATCTCCTTATCTACCTGTTTACTTGTCTACCTGCTTGATCTTCTCATCCCGCTCGCGGATCGCGCCCAGCAGGCGCGCCTGTTCGGCTTTCAATTCGCGGTTCTCCTGTTCGGCGCGCGCGAGTCGCACCGCACCCGTGCGACCTAACGCGCGTCCGCCCGCCAGATCAACCAGCAGCGCGATGAGATATCCGATCATGCCGAGCAAAACAATCCACCACTGCCCGACAATCGCCGCGGTGACGATGCTCATGATCAACACGAGCCAGCCGTAGAAGTCGAGTAAAAACCAGAAGGGGCGCGGCTGCTGCATTTTATTGTTCCGCTGAAATCGAGTTGTAAATCGTCTCGATACTTTCGGGGTCGCCTTTGAAAGTTTTGCCATTGGTGCGATTGGCAATGCGCAACATCAGGTCGGGATCGGCATCATCACCGTAGGCAATCGTGAAAACCTTAATACCTTCAACACTCTCGCCGCCCGGCAAACAGTTGAACATTTGATTCTGCGTAGCGGTACTTGCCGTGTCCTGCCCATCTGAAAGCAGCACAATTCCATACAGGCGTTTCTCGCCGGCGGTTTCGTGCGCGGCTTTTAACTCATCGGCCTTCTTTGTCGCAGCGCAGACCGCATCATACAGCGGCGTGTTTCCATCCGCGAAAAGCCCGTTGAGTTTCGCCGCGAGATCTTCGCTCACATCGCCCGCGCGCCCGCCGCCGAGTTCGTAAATATCCTCTCCGCCGCCAAACACCATCAGATAAATTTCATCGTTCGGGTCGAGCCGCTTTACAAAATTGACCGAACTCGCAACCGCGTTCTTGATTTTTTCGCCGTCCATGCTCGCTGAGGTATCAAGCACGAGGACGATGACGGCTTTCTTCTTTGTTTGATGAAAGACATCCTTCACCGCGGAGGATACTTCCGCGGATGGACTCTGCAGCGCGGGTACGGTCTTCATCGTCACGCGCGGATCTGTCCCACCTTCAAGAGTCAACGGCGCGTGCAGCGGAATCGACGGACTGACTGGCCGCAAATAATAAGTGATCGCCATTTCCTGCTGTTTTTTATCGAGCAGATATTTCTTGAAAATATTCGCGGCTTCTTTTTGTTCATCCGTCACCCATTCGCCGTCAAGGATGCAATAGGGCTGCTCGCTCCAGTAGGTACCTTTGGATGGGAAAATAAACACGAGCGGATAACGCATCGTCGCCGCGAAATCCACATTGGTCTTGAGCGTTTCCGCTTCGCTGGTCGTTACCGCGTGCAGATATTCCGGCCCGCGCTGCGCGAGGACTTGCATCAGCGGGCGGCTTTGAATTCCATAATGATAGGTGTTTTGTTCGACGCCGCGAAAAGCATTGACCACCGCTTCCGAATAAACTTCGTTCGCGGTCAGCCCCGAGGTTTTGCCCAGCGCGGAATAAGCCAGCGCGGTCATGCTGAGCACGCCGACATTCGAATAATCGGGATGCGTATGCCCGAATTTGAATTGCCCCCATTCGGGATGCCCAACGCTTTCCCAGCTCTGCGGATTTGCGGAAAGCGCGGCGATATCATCCCAGCTGATCGGTTTATCGGGCCAGCCGAGCGCCTGCGCCATCGGTTTCCACATCGCGAAGCCGATCGGCGCGAGGATGCTTTGCTCGCATTTATCGGGGATCAACAACTTCCCGTTGCGGTCGCGCCAGGTGGTATTCGCTTCATCGATCCATGATTGGTCGCCGGGACTCCACACCACGGGTTTGCTCTTTCCGCTGAGGATATCCTTTTGCGATCCGCCGGAGGTGACGTGCTTAACCGTGACGAAGATCGCGCTGCCATCCGCGCTCTTATGCTGCTCCGCGTTGAACTGCGCGACGACCGCATTCATCCAATCTTCTTTTGTATTGGATGAAGAGATTTCAATCGCGAGCGAACCTTTCGGCGGTGCGCCGGTCGCATCCGCTGCGGGCGCGCCGCTTGTGTTTCCTTGAACCGCCTGCCTGATGGTCGGGAACAACAACGCGCCGAGGATAATGCATCCAAACAGCGCTACAGCCAGTATGACGACAACTGCGCTGCCGGAGACTTTTGGTTTTTCAGAGTAGTCCATGTTTCCTCCAATACAAAATCAAAATCAATTAAACACAAAGGACACTAAGGGCACAAAGGAAATTTTTTTATTACTTCGTGTACACTTCGACAAGCTCAGTGCATGCTTTGTGTCCTTCGTGTTTAAGTTTTTTCTTCCTACACAGCACCCACAACAATACGAAATCCCAAATACGGATAAAAAAATCCGGGCGGATATGCGCGGCGGTAGGATGTGCGTGAGCCGAAGAGCGTATCGTTGAACGAACCTCCGCGCGTCACATATAAAGTTCCGGGCGGCGTGACCTCACCCTTCATCGGCGTGTACACAGAAGATGTCCACTGTTGGGCGTTGCCGCACATGCCCAGCACGCCAAACGGACTCGCGTCATGAATCATGCTGGATGCTTCCAATGTGGATGAACGTTCGCCTTCCACCGTGTTGGCAAAGGTCGCGTGAAATTCCTCGCCCCACGGGAAGGGACGCGCATCGTCGCCGCGCGCCGCGTATTCCCACTCCGCTTCGGTCGGCAAGCGGATAGCGTTACCTTTCATCTCACTCAACCATGCGCAATAGGCTTCGGCTTCATAGAACGTGACGCCTGTTACGGGGTGGAACGATCTATTCACTTGCACTGTCCAGCCATCTGGTACTTCCCTTTTTCTGCGTCCCCAGCCATCGGCTTTACCGTTCAACCAATCCCAGCCTTCATCACTCCACCAGCGTCTTTCCTTGACCATCTCGCTGATGACGAAGACCTCATATTGGCTGGCTGTCACCGGCACTTGCGCGATTTGAAATTCGGAGACCTGCATCAGCCGCGCCGGATATTCGCGCGGATGAAAACGACTCCCCATGCGGAAAACTCCCGCGGGGATTCGTTTCAACATTCCGATCGAGGCTTTGGATGAGTAGTCTATGGGCATGGGGAAGTAGTCACGTAGAGAGGTAGACAGGTAGACAGGTAGACAAGGAAACAAGTACACATGTCTACTTGTTTCCTTGTTTCCTTGTTTCCTTGTTTCCTTGTCTACATTTTTCCTTATTTCCATCTTTACTCGACCTCAATCGCCAGCGCAACCGCTTCACCGCCGCCCAAACACAGCGACGCGATGCCGCGTTTCAATCCGCGATCTTTCAGCGCGTAAATGAGTGTGGTTAACACGCGCGCGCCGCTCGCACCCAGCGGATGCCCGAGCGAAATTCCGCCGCCGTGCACGTTGACCTTCTCCCAATCCCAACCCTGATCGGCGAGCGCATACCCATCCGCGAGAACTTGCGCGGCGAAGGCTTCGTTGAGTTCGATCAAATCGACATCGGCAAGCGTCCACTCGATTTTCTTTAACAATTTTGGAATTGCAAACGCGGGCGCGGCAAATAAGGATTTCGGTTCGAGCGCAGATTGAGCGTAGCCCACGATTCTCGCCAGCGGCTTGCAATTATTTTTCTCCGCGTATGCGCGTGATGAAATCACAACCGCCGCCGCGCCATCATTCATCGATGAGGCATTGCCCGCGGTGACTTTACCATCCGCTTTGAAGACGGGTTTCAACTTCGCCAGTGACTCCACCGACGTATCTTTGCGCGGACCTTCATCTTTATTGAAGATAGTCACATCGCCTTTGCGCCCGGGAATTTCAACGGGAGTGATCTCAGCATCGAACTTGCCAGATTCCTGCGCAGCAATTGCGCGCTGATGCGAGCGGAACGCGAATTCATCCATCGCCGCGCGCGTGACTTCATATTCGCCCGCGATGAATTCGGCGGCGTTGCCCATGCCCCAATTTTCAAACGGATCCCACAGCCCGTCGAATTGCAGCGCGTCCACCAAACTTTGATTTCCAAATTTGAGTTCGCCCATGCGCCCGTTGACCAAAAACGGCGCGCGGCTCATCGACTCGAATCCACCCGCGACGAAGAGATCCGCATCGCCGGCGCGAATCGCCTGCGCCGAAAGCATCGCGGCTTTGAGGCTTGATCCGCAAACTTTATTCACCGCAGTCGCGCCAACGGAAGTTGGCAGCCCCGCAAAGATCGCAGCCTGACGCGCAGGCGCCTGACCGTTGCCAGCCTGCACCACATTCCCCATGATGACTTCTTCAATATCTTTTGGATCAATACCCGCACGTTCCACTGCGGCCTTGATCGCCACCGCGCCAAGTTTCACCGCGGCTATGCTGCTCAACCCGCCTTGAAATTTTCCAACTGCTGTGCGCGCGGCGCTAAGAATCACGGCTTCATTTTCTTTGCTCATCGTGCCTCCTTTGTTTAATGTGACTATTATAATCCTGCCTGCGCATTGGACTCCTACACCTTTTCAAACCATCCATCCGCGAATACAATCACAGCCTATGAATATAAATCCTCCATTTGACGAAGCCGGCAAAACCTATCAACAAACCCGCGTAGCACATTGGAACACAGTTGCAAAAAAACGTGATCACTGGAAGGGCATGGGCAGGTCGTATCACCTGCGCTTGATCGAGATATACCAATTTCTCGTCCACCCGCATCAGCGCGTACTTGAGATCGGCTGCGGCATGGGCGGTTTGCTTGCGCACCTGAATCCATCGCGCGGCGTGGGCATTGATTTTTCCGCGGAGATGATCGCGCGCGCAAAGCGGCGTCATCCTGAATATGAATATCTCCAAATGGACGCGCATGACCTCTCCGCGCTCGAAGGCGAATTCGATGTCATCATCCTCTCGGATACGATCAACGACTTGTGGGATGTACAGCGCGTACTTGAACAGTTAAAAAGATTATGCACCCCGAATACGCGCGTCATCTTGAATTTTTACAGCCATCTCTGGCAGGTTCCGCTCAACATCGCGCAAAGCCTCAACCTCGCCGCGCCGATGCAATATCAAAACTGGTTCACGCCCGCAGACACAAACAACATGCTGCACCTCGCCGGTTTTGAAAGCATTCGCATCACGCGTGAAATTTTATTTCCACTGCCGCTTAGCGGATTGGCGAATCGCTACCTCGTTAAGATGTGGCCCTTCAATTCTTTCGCGCTTTCGAATTTTGTCATAGCGCGCCCCGCGGCAAAACCCGCCACCGATAATCCCAGCGTCTCGGTTGTGATCGCCGCTCGAAACGAAGCGGGCAACATCAAAGCGATTTTTGAACGTGTCCCCAAAATGGGCAGCAAAACCGAAATTGTTTTTGTCGAAGGACATTCAAAAGATAACACCTACGAAGCCATCGAAAAAGAAATGGCGCTGCACCCCGAAATTCCCAGCCAGTTATATCGCCAGCCCGGAATTGGCAAAGCCGACGCGATTCGACTCGGCTTCGATAAAGCCACCTGCGATATTTTGATGATCCTCGACGCGGATCTGACCGTGCCGCCCGAAGATTTGCCGCGCTTCTACGACGCGCTTGTTTCGGGCAAAGGCGAGTTTATCAACGGTGTGCGGCTCGTCTACCCGATGGAAAAAGAAGCCATGCGCACGTTGAACTTCCTTGGGAATAAATTCTTCAGCCTCGCGTTCTCGTGGCTGCTGGGACAATCCATCAAGGATACATTGTGCGGAACAAAAGTGATGCGCAAAGAAGATTATCAAGACATCGCCGCGAACCGTTCCTACTTCGGCGATTTCGATCCCTTCGGCGATTTTGATTTGATCTTCGGCGCGGCAAAACTCAACCGCAGAATTATCGATCTCCCCGTCCGCTACCGTGAACGCACTTACGGCGAAACCAACATCTCGCGCTGGAAGCACGGATTTTTATTATTAAGAATGGTTGCCTTCGCAGCAAGAAGAATCAAGTTTGTGTGATAAATGAAAAACCTCCGAGGTCTCGCAGACCTCGGAGGTTTTGGTTTACGGACACCCTGTAAAAATATCTGCAAGATAAAATTGCGATTCATTTCCCTGCTCGACCAGCACAAACCACGCGCCGCCTTGCTTATCAAATCCCAGAGTGACATCTGATGCGTTAGGAAAAAATTGAACCTGCTCTGCAATAGGGATAACAACCCTTCCGCCAAGCTCGCCGACCATCTCAAAGACGATCCTGCCTTCATCTGATTTTTTATATCCGATCGCGTCGGTGAAGGTTTCGCCGTCGTCAGCCTCATAATAGCGCGGATATAAAGCCATACCCTGAACGAGATTCAATTTGTTTACAGCGATCACTTTTTGAAAACATGCCGCATCAAGATTGAAGCCTGAAGAGGAAACGATCTTATTCACCATTATATTTTGATCTACAAGCGGATATCTTTGCGGGAAGACCATCTCCACAACCCAAAGCGATGCACCAATTGTAAAGAAGAAAACACCTGCAAAAATATATTGTCGCCATTTTGCGTTGTCTGTAAATTCAATAAACGCAAATTGATTTTCGGTATACCAGTTGTTGATTAATCCGCGTCCGCGTTCGAGGGTGAAAAGAAAGGCACTCAACAGTGCAAATAACCCGAGCATATAATATAGATAAGCCGACCAATCCATTGTCAGCATAAAGCGCTGACCTGAAAGCAGCGCAATGGATGTCCATAAATTGTAGGCAAGATTCACACCCAGCGGAAGAAATCCCAGCCAGCCGAGTCGCTGCCATGCGAGGGTCAGTCCCAGCCCGAAGAGGAAAACATAAAAGCCAAGCAGCAATACTTGTGACAAGTTTTCCGCGCCGCGCCATTCCTGCCAAAAGGCTTTGGTCGGCGACCAAAGTTCACCAAAGGATTCAAGGTTGTATCTTAACGGGAAAAGCAAAATATTATTGACGCCATGATTGATGAAAAAATTCGTTACGCCTTTAACCGCTCCCCATGGGTTTGACAAAATCTCATGCGTGGCGATGGCGATCATCCTGTCGTTGTAAGCAATGTTGGTCTCACCCGGCAGCGGCGCAACGTTAACTTTGTTGTTCCCATTTAGCCGGCTATAGCGCAGCGCAAGGTTGATCGTTTGAGAAGCGGGATTATCGAAGATCGGTTTGCCGGTCATTTGCCAGTTGCGAACAAGCCACGGAGTGACCACCAGCGCCAGCGCGATCAATCCGAGCGAGGCGGATTTCAGCGCGGGCATGATCCGCTTGGGTTGAGTCAGCAGCGCGAAAAAAATCAACAGCGGGAACGCCACTACTACCTGTGTGCGGATCAACATCCCAATGCCTAGAATCCCACCCATTAAGAATCCTGAAAACGCGGGAAATCCAGATTTTATCCAGCGTATGCCGATCAATAAAAATAAAATCAGCAACATGGCGGTTGGTATCTCGGAAAGATATAGTTTTGAATAACTCAGATTGCCCGTAAACGGCGCGGCAATGTTCGAGGTGTAATCGCGGAGAATCGCAAGCAGCGCAATAGCAATACCAATTGGACGCCCGAAAAATTCCCTGCCAAACAAATACAATAGGACCGGGAAGAATGCCAACCATAAGGACTGTAAGGCTATGACGCTATTGTAATTTTGGCCAACGATTACATGCATTAATACGAGGAGCAAAATATAAAGCGGGCGCTGCGGAATCTCATGGTCGCCGTAACCGTTCCCGATCAGCACGGACTGCGAAAATTGATCATACACTTGCGCGTCATTAAAGGGATAGATATTGAAACCCGGTTCACGCGGCGTGAGCGCAGATGAACTCGGCAGGATGGATTGACTCAACCACAGTGTGACCGCAACCAGCCAGAGCACGGCGCTGATCGAAAGATCAAAATATGGCCAGGTTATTTTTTGTTTTGCCTCCAGGATGAGCAGGCTTGCGCAAAATATGCAGGCCAGGATAATTTGCCATTCCAGCAAAGCAACGGCGGGAATGCCGCGCGACCAGTCTCCTTTGTAACCGGGAGTTACGCCCCAGCCTGTGAAGTAAATAAAAAGGCTGACAAGTCCCAATACGCCAAGGATGATGCTGATCCGCTTAACAAAGGGTTGAATTTGTATTTTTTGCTCACGCCAATTACTATAAACAAAAACCAAGATCACTGCGATAATTTCCAAAAAAACAAAAGTCGTCAGATCGAGAAAAGGTCCCAGCCGGTCAGCATAGGCGCTGTACTTGAAATTCCCCGCTGATTCAAACAGCATCCTCAAAAATGCAAGCGTTATACGGATGAGCACCGCAAAAACCGCAAATGCAAAAAGATTATCTTTGGCATTTGGCTTCTTGAAAAAATCCAGAAGTGGCGTAATCCATTTTAATTTTTGGGCTGCAGAGAGGGTCAGTATGACAGTGAAGATGATCCATGCAAAAAAGATAACGCCCATTATGATGCGCTGAAGTGAGAACCCTTGATTATTGGAAGGCAGCGCGAGGAATTGTCCCATGGCCAGCATGCCATGCAGCGCCCACAAACAAAAAAGGGCGGTCCATTTTTTATTCGATGCAATTACCATAAAACTCCAAAAGAATTTAATTAACTGGGTCAGGGAACAATATTTTTAAGCACGGGTATTTTTTTCAGGATAAAAACCAAAATAAATGACAGCCCAAAACCCAGCAAGCCTAAGACAGGAATCATATAGCCGGCAGAACCGATCTCTGGCAGAATTGAAAACGGGGGAATTGCAAAAACCTGTGTGGTCACGATCACATACGCGAGGTAGATTCCAAAACTGGCCCGGCTTAATGGAGAAATAAATCTATACACGGAATCCGCTACAGATTGGCCGGCCAATGCGACAAAGAGCGCGCACGACATGACCACCACGTTTAGGCTGAGATAATCTTCGAAGTAATGATGTCTTATCCCATAATATCCGCTCAGGCTGATCCCCGCCACGGTGACGAGCAACCCTTCCAAGAAGATAATCCAGGCAATGTGTCTGTGGTCGTTGTTAAATTCCATTGTACCGAGCAGGTAACCAAGCAGGAAGTAGCCAATGTAGCCGCCGAGAAAATAATACGTGAATCCGATCTGAATCGGCGTGAAATCCCGCAGCACCTGGCCGACCGGGATCAACAGCAGCCATGCGCCACAAAAATAATATAAATCTTTTCTTTCGGCTTTTTGCAAATAAACGCGCAGGATGGGTGTGAAAAGGTATAAGCCAAATAATTCATAAAACACCCATAAATGTTCTGCGCGCGGGCCATGCACGATCTTTACAAAATATGATTTAAGAATAGCCGGCAGTGAAGCATCAAAGCCTTCCTTATTCCAAAGCAGGTAGATCAGCGACCAGATTAAAAACGGGATAAAGACCTTAACCGCGCGTTTGCGAAAAAAATCGGAATAGGTGTCTGTCTTCGAGAGCAGCAAAAATCCGCTTGCCATAAAAAATAAGGGGACGGCTGCGCGCGTCAACGCATAATAAAGATCGCGGATGACAGACGGCCCCGCTCCCGAATATTTAACGTGCGCAAGTACAACGAGAAACGCGCCAAGCGCGCGGATTAAGTCTACCCAACGAAAACGTGATTGGTCAATGGAGGTGTTTGTTTGCATGAATATCCTGTCTGTTTGATTTCCTGAATTATAAACTGCCGTTACTTAATCTGTGCGTGACTTAAACAAAAGCGCCCTGCTTTGGGCAGGGTGCTTTTGTTTTTGATCAGGATCAGCCTAGAAGCTAGCTAAGCTGGTGTTGATGGTGCTGAATACGTTGCCAATCAATGGTCCGAGGATCATCAGTGCCGCAATAACGACAATGGCAACCAAAACGAGAATCAGCGCGTACTCAACCAAACCCTGACCTTTTTCTTTGGGGGCGAATAACATGGGAAGATATCTCCTTTCTTTTAGATTTCCCAGAAAAGAAACTAGGATAGTTATATTTTACACAAAATAAAAGCATTTTTCAAGTAAGGAAATTTTTTGTTCCTTAAACTATCATATTGCCAGACAGGTTTGATCTTTCACTCATCCCCGCCCAGGTCCGGCAGCACGGATTCGATCTCCTCCGGGCTTTGACCTGCCTCCAGCCTATCCACTACTTCGTTGAACTCAGAGGGTAACTCCTCACCCATCTCACTGCCCATCTTACGCATCATGTGTGCGAGAGCTTTGGGGTCGTTTTCAATGCCTTCCAGGCCCGAAAAATCATCCGCAGCAGATTCGAGCCGGCTTTCGTCAGATTTGGCGATGCGCACCTTCGTCATACGGCGGCGAACATTGTCGCTTTGACAATGGGCGCAGTACACGGTCTTCTTTCCGTATTCGTTGAAGGTCATAAATACGTCGAAGCGTTTTTCACAGGTGTTGCAGACAAAATCATAAGTAGGCATACGCTTATTTTACCGCGAGTTGCTAATTTACTAAACTTACATTCTGCAACTCGAATCAGAGAAGTGTGGGTCTCTTTGGTAAAATAAGTCATGCCTAATTCATTCAAAATCCCCAGTCCAAACCCGCTTCTTATTGTCATCTCCGGTCCATCGGGTGTCGGGAAAGATTCGGTCCTGCAGCGTATGCAAGAACGCGGCCTGCCTTTCGATTTTGTGGTTACCGCCACAACACGCGAAAGGCGCGAATCAGAAACGGATGGCAAAGATTACTGGTTCGTTTCCAAAGATGAATTCGCCCGCATGATCGAAGAGGATGAACTGATTGAATATGCGATCGTGTACGGCGATTACAAAGGCATACCAAAAAAAGGGGTGCGCGAGGCACTCGCAAAAGGAAAAGATGTGGTTATGCGGATTGATGTGCAAGGCGCGGAAACCGTGCGCAAGCTCGCGCACGGGGCGCTGCTGATATTCATCACCTGCGAAGGCGAGGATGAATTGGAGCGCCGTCTGCGTGAACGAAAAACCGAGACCGACGACTCACTATCCCTGCGGATTGCCACTGCCCGTAAAGAATTACAGCGCATCGAAGCCTTTGACTATGTGATCGTGAATCAGGATTTCCATTTAGACGATACAGTGGATAAAGTCCGCGCGATCATTACTGCGGAACATTTGCGGGTGCACCAGCGCAAGGTTGATCTATGAACGAAGCGCCCAATTCACAAGTGAACAATCAGACGGCACAGCAAGTACAAATTGCGTTGCCATTGCTTGCACCCACAGTGACATACACGATTCTGGGGTTCACGGTCGTTATTTATATCCTGCAATTTTTAAGCAGGGGGCTTGTCGGTTACAACCTCAACGGACTCGACGTTTTTGAGTTTTACGCCGCCCGCTCGAATGACGCCATCCGCGCAGGACAGTTGTGGAGATTCATTACCCCCGTTTTTTTGCATGCTTCTCCCATGCATATTTTCTTCAACATGTACGCATTGTTTTCGATTGGTTCGTTTCTAGAGCGGCAATTTGGGCATGCCAGATTCGCGCTATTATATTTTCTCGGCGCGTTTTCAGGAAACGTTTTTTCTTTTATGTTATCAGATGGATATTCGGTTGGCGCATCCACTGCTGTGTTCGGGTTGCTCGCCGCAGAAGGTGTCTTCTTTTACCAGAACCAAAAAATATTCGGAAGTTATGCGCGGCAGGCGATTGGCAATGCGGTTTTCTTCATCGTTGTCAACTTATTCATTGGCTTATCACCCGGCATTGATAACTGGGGACATGTCGGCGGTCTGCTCGGCGGCGCGATCTTCACATGGTTCGCAGGCGCGCGCTGGGAAGTGATTGGTTTGCCGCCTGTACTGCACTTGCAGGATGAACGCGAATTGCGCGATATCATTTTAGGCGCGAGTCTGGTAATTATTCTTTTTGGGATGCTGGCGCTTTGGGGAATGTTTTAAAAAATTGTCATTGCTGCGAGCCGTGTTCTTTGCGGTGAAGCAATCTCATATCCTTGAGAGGGATTGCTTCGGGCAAGAACAAGAGCGCCCTCGCAATGACATAATATGGATCAAAAAACGCGGACGATATTATCGTCCGCGTTTTTGATTCTCATTAGCTGATATGCGCCAGTCTCGGGTCGAGCGCATCGCGCAGCCCGTCGCCGAGCAGGTTGAATGCCAGCACGGTGAGCATGATTGCCAGACCGGGATAAAACACGAGATGCGGCGCGGTCAATACCTGGTTGCGTTCCGCCCCGAGCATCGAACCCCATTCGGGTGTGGGGGGCTGCGCGCCGAGTCCGAGGAAGGAAAGCGCGGCGGCATCCAAAATCGCAGAGGCGATTCCCAGCGTGCCTTGCACAATCAGCGGAGTCAGCGCGTTGGGTAAAATCCGCTTGAAAAGAATTTCGTAAGTGTTGCCGCCCAGCGCGCGCGTGGCTGAAACATAATCCATCTCGCGCACCGAGAGCACGCTGCCGCGCACCACACGCGCATACGCCGGGATGGAGACAATACCGATGGCAATCAAGGCGTTGACGAGACCCGGTCCAATCACGGTAACAATTGCAATTGCAAGCAACAAGGATGGAAAAGCCAGCAGCACATCCATTACGCGCATGATGACGTTGTCAATCCAGCCGCCGAAGTATCCGCCCAGCGCGCCGAGAACTGTGCCAATGAAGATGGCGAAAGTGACGGTGGAAATACCGATCATTAAACTCAGGCGCGCGCCGTAAAGCAGGCGGCTGAATTCATCGCGGATGTTGCCGTCCAATCCCAAAATATGCTGCGGCTGGCCTTCTTTTTCGCACCCGAAAATATGTATGCATGGCATGGTTCTCTTTTTGGCATACTCTTTTGGATAATCTTTTGTATCCAGCATGGATAATGTGGGGCTGTAGGGCGCAAGCCATTGCGCGGTGAGCGCTATGAAAATCAAAATGGCAAGGATAACCATGCCGATAACGGATGATTTGCGTTTAAATAATCTGCGGCGGGTGATCTGCCAAAGACTGACTGAATCAAGGGAGATGGCTTCGGAATCTAATTTTGGGGCGGCGGTTTGGGTGGTCATGTCGGTTCCTAGTCCAGGCGGATGCGGGGGTCAAGATATGCGTAGGAAATATCCACAAGTAAATTCAAAACAACGAAGAAGATCGCGATCACGACAGTAAAGCCTTGCACAATACCGTAATCGCGCGCGGTGATGCCGTCATATAAAATACGCCCGACGCCCGATAAATTAAAAACGGTCTCGGTCAGGATTGCGCCGCCGAGAAGCCCACCGAGCGACAAACCGATCACTGTCGCAAGCGGCAGCAAAGCATTGCGGAAAGCGTGCTTTAGAATGACCTTGCTGCGCACCAGGCCTTTTGCGCGCGCGGTGCGGATGTAATCCTGCCCGAGCACTTCCAGCATGGAAGAGCGTG
>VFKN01000141.1 GCA_009885525.1 Anaerolineaceae bacterium
AAGCAATCTCGGTATTCATGAGGAGATTGCTTCGGGCGAGGAACAAGAGCGCCCTCGCAATGACATGTTTTAGTTTAAGTGAGGGAACTTATATTTTTACGAACCCTAACTACCTTCTACTGCCCAACCTGTGGGAAATTCCATCCTTCTGCGCTGAAAATATCGGTTAGGAATCTGGCGCGTTCTTCTTCGGTCATGAAGCGCGGACGCGCGTAATCGGTGAGGAAGGTGGTGATCAACTCGACACCGAGATATTTGCCGTCGTAGAAAACATGGCGGTCAAGGAATTCGCGCTGCGTGAAGCCCGGTCCCGTGTGGCTGATCTGGTCGAAGAATAAGTTGCCCAATCCATAGTGGATGAACGCGCCGTTGTAGAATTCCATCACTTGCGGAACATGCGCCTGGCTGCCGCTGACGATTACCGCTCCCGCATCCGCCATTCTGCGGAAATCAATCAGTTGCTGTGGGCGCGCTTCGGGTGTATCAAACTCGTGATATTGGTAAGTGGAGATCGGCAGGTAGCCCTGCGAGCGGTGATAAGCAATCTGCTCGGTCATGTAGGGGAAGTCACATGGCACAGAGCCGGGGATTTTATCGGTTGCGCTGGCGTAGACGGTTTTGTAATTGCAGCCGATGAACATGAGTTTATTGCCGTTCACTTCCATCAATAGCGGCTTGCGTCCATCTTCCACGTTATAGCCGCCGCCGTAATAAGGGAGGTTGTTGTCTTTGTAAATCTTGAGCGTTTCATACATTGCGCCTTCGCCGTAATCGGCAAAATGGTCGCCTGAGAGTTCGATCACATCCGTGCCGATGTCGGTTAAGAGTTTGATGTAACGTGAAGCGCTGCAAAAGATCTGCTTTTCCTGGTTTGGATCAGGTTTGGGGCAACCGCCATAGAACGGCACTTCATTGTTGATGTGGGTAATATCCGCTTCACGCAGCATATCGCGGATCACTTCGCCGGGGTAGGTGATTCCCTTGACATCCATTTTTGCGGCGGTTGCGCGCACCAGCGCGGTCACGCCGGTCATGATCACGGTGGTTACTTTTGTATGATCGTAATTATTAAATGAAAGATCCAGTTCGCTGGGCACCTGACAGGCATCCGCGCAGATCAAGCGATAACTTGCAGTTAACGGATAAATGATCGGGTCGAATTTTTTTTGAATAGGCGACTGTCCATCGACCATCAATACTTTCCATTTGGGTTCGATGCTTTCAAAAGGAATGATCGCCAATGCGGGCATTTGATTCGAGGCGGTGTCTAATAATTGGTCGGCAGGCACAACTTGAACTGAGTCTGCCGCGGGCTGTCCCCAGAGTGTGGCAAACGTTGCGAGCGTGGATTCATCCATGAGCAGGCGAATCCCGGTCAGGTTTCCAAAGGGAGTGCCGCTCCAAACCGAAAGCAGTTCCTGTGTTGAGACGTTATCCAGCAAAGTTGGGAAGGGCGCGACGAGCGCGAAGGTCCACTTGGAGACGTGCTTTACGCCAGCCATTGACTGCACAACATCAATATATAAATTAGCGCCTGCCTGATCGGTCGCCATTACTTGAAAGCCCCATTCTTCGTACTTGTCCCGCAGCATTTTTGGCGTGGCGGGGCTTGCCCATACTTGCGCGGCATTTAACACAACCGGCGTTGGGACGGCTGTGGGCGGTATGGGTGTGATGGTTGGCGCGATGGTGGGTATTTCTATGTGAAACGTCGCTGTTGCTGTTAAGGTTGGCGTTGCAGTATAGATCGCCAATGTCGGCGGCGGCGGCGGTGCGCCCCATAAGGAAGGCTGGCAAGCGACCAGTGAAAGAATATTGATGAAGATAAACCCGATGCTCTTAAATCTGCGCGCGCGTTGTTTTCTCTTCAAGGCTATTTGTGCGATGTAATCTGTCATGCTGTGTACAAGGGAGAATAGAAGATCTTTTTTTAGTGGGTTGAAAATAATAATGTGAGACGTCTTCATGTCTCACATTATAGAGAGCAATGTCTATTCGTTACAAAATAACTTCAATACAACTTTTATTTCTTATGAAATTGCAATGAAGCCAGTGAATACTTTTTTAATGCCTCTTCATTAATCGTTACGCCAAGCCCCGCGCCTTGCGGAACACTAATGGTCGAATCATCGTTCAACGTAAATCGTTCGTTTGTAATGTCCTGCGCGTAATAGCGGTCGGATGCGGAAATATCGCCGGGCAAAACAAAATTCGGCAGCGAAGCCAGCGCAATATTTGAGGCGCGCCCAATGCCTGTTTCCAACATGCCCCCGCACCAGACGGGTAAATTATTTTCACGGCAAATGTCGTGCGTCATAATACCCTGACTCAGCCCGCCGAGCCTGCCCGCCTTGATGTTGATCACGCGGCATGCTTTCATTTCGATTGCATAACGCGCGTGCCGCGGCGAGAGGATGCTTTCATCCAAACAGATCGGCGTTGAGAATTCTGCCTGCAATTTATGGTGATCCCAAATATCGTCTTCAAACAACGGCTGCTCAATCAACAATAAATTTAATTTATCCAACGGTTTGAGAATTTTTATGTCATCCAATGTGTACGCGGAATTTGCATCCACTTGTAAACGCAAGTCAGGGAATTCTTTGCGAACGGCGGATGCGTCCTCGATGTCTCTGCCCGGTTTGATTTTGATCTTCACGCGCTTATAGCCCTGCGCGATGTAATCCGCCGCGCTACGCACCAAGCTCGAAGCGGATTCCTGAATCCCAATTGAGACTCCCACCTCCACTTTTTCGCGCACGCCGCCGAATAATTCTTTCAGCGATTTATTTTCGCGCTTGCCAAGCAGATCCCATAAAGCCATCTCCACGCCAGCCTTCGCCAAACTATGTCCGCGGATTCCTAAAACGCGCTGTTGAAAATCATCCGCGTCTTTTACATCCTGTCCCAAAATTAAAGGGATGATGAAATCTTTGAGGATGTGAATAGCTGTGCCGGTGGTTTCGTAGTTATAACCCGGGTCGCGCGTGGCGACACATTCACCATAGCCCGTTAATCCTTCGGATTGAATTGTGATGATCACACATTCGCGATCCACTTCGCGTCCAAATGAAGTTTCGAATGGTGAGACGAGCGGCATACGTACATGATTAAGCGTAACAGAGTCTATTTTCATAATTCAACTTTCACTTCGGATTGGTCATCGCCTATTTTTAGATTTCGTAAAGCATCATCCATGCTTGTGGATTCCAAACGCATCCCGACCGCAGGAGTGCCGCAATACGGGCAGATGTTCCACGGGAGTTCCATAAATTTTGAGCAGTTGTGGCACGTCTTCTTTAATTTTGTGTGGCAGTTCGGGCAGACTTGCCAATCTTCCTTTACACGCCGCTCACAGCCGGGGCAAAGCGGCAGATCTTCCAGCGCCTGCAATAAGGCTTCCTCTTCAAGCGTGCGCTGATATTCTTCTTCCAACGTGCGCTGTGGGCGCAGGATGAGGTAGACCAAAATGCCGGGCAAATTCAACACCGCCACAAGCAACGCGGCGAGTGTGTGTACCAACGGATCACGCGCGCGCGCGCGGATGTCGCGGTAGGTCCATATCACCAGGCTGATCCACAACGCGGCGAGAAACGCGCCGCCGAATGCGGTCAGCACAAGTGTCAAACTGCTGAGAAAAACAGGGTCAAAGGTCATGTGAGCTCCAGACTAGATCGTGCTGCATAATTAGATAAACCAGAGTTGTAATATTACTCTTGATTTCACCCGGAAAGTTTGGTGAATTATGCAACCAGCGGTAAACGAGGATGTTTTATTTTAATCTATTAACTCACCTTACGCAGAATTCAATCCCGAAGGGATGAAAGGATTATAGTAACCGATTGGATATTTGTCGTAATCCCGAAGGGATGTTATGGTTCTTTTACAATATCTGACACCCCTTCGGGGTTGAAAAAATGCTGGATGCTCATCTATAATCTTTTCACCCCTTCGGGGTTCGCTTGGATATTTTATGCCAGTCACGAATTATTTCGCCCTGTCAAATGATTTTGCGTAAGGTGATCTATTCTCACCTTACGCACTTTGCATCTTTTGGTGTCACCCTGAACGTTAGGGAAGGGTCTCTAAGATAATCGTAGAGGTTCTTCGCTTCGCTCACATTGTCCCGATGATTTTTCGGGAGAACGACACTGCGTAAGTGATCTATTAATCCACAGCGCGACATTAATGTCGCGTTACGGCGTCAGGAACGTGAAAAGCCAATCCGTTCCGTTTTGGGTGTATGTGGAGTTGATTCCCAAAACTTGATAGAAGGTGCGCCCCGGACGTAAATAGATCGGCATTCCCAGCAATGTAGTTAATAACAGCGGCTGGTTAATATCGGTGCGATGCCATTGCGCGGGAACGGCAACTCCATCGCGGAAAACGTATGCGTTGCCGGAATCGACCAAGTCAATATTATAGACTTCATCGGCTGCGTTGAATTGATTTGCAAATGTATGCGGCACGAACAGCACCACCACATTATCCGCTGAGACTTGCTGCCCGGTTTGCGCGTCAATCAGTGGCGCGTATGCTTCGGTCTTGTCTTTGACCATATCGTTCGCTTCCTGATTGCGGAAATATTTGTGGGTGATGAGATCATATTCCCAGTAGTTGTAACTGTACGCAGAGTAATGGAAGAACATTCGCTTAACACTTAATGCGCTTTCGGGCGCTTCTTCCGAGAAGAATCCGCCGCGCAGGTTTGGACGTGAGTTATCCACGCCTCTTTTGGCAGCGCAGATAGCCCAATTTGCAGTATTAAAGAAGGCGTTGTTATAAGTGTCTCTTCTTTCATCAGGTCCCATTGTCACAGGCGGACAGATGCTATTTTTAGTGTATACGATTACAAGGAAATCGTTTAAGGAGCTGTGTCTCAAATACGAAAGCTCGCGAGGATCGGCGCCTTTGAATGCCAGAAATGCATTGTACATATCCGCGACGTGTTCGTCGAAATAGCGACCGGAACGCACGGGACCCACCATCGGCGAATCATTTCCGTACATTATGGCGACGAAGCGCGTATCACCCCACTCGATGTAATATTCAAAAACCACGTCGGCAAGCGTCAGCCCCGATTGCGGGCGGACATAATCCGGTGAGTTTGCCACTTTGATCGCCATCGGTCTGCGTTCAAGCAGGGCCGGGTCGCTGACGGACAGCCCGGTCAATGGGTTGTTGATATCGAGCGCGTTGGGGTTGGGCGTCCCCACACCCGAGGGCGGGAGAATATCCGCGGGGGTGGGCAATCCTTCCTGAGGAATGTAATGCGTTGGATAGGGGGTAAAGGTCAACTCGATGGGCAGGGTGATCGGCTGGCTGTATGGATCCGTGGATGTATTATCCTGTAATTGAAACGGAGTTAGCGTGGGGATGGCGGGCGTAATCGTTTGCGGGATGATCGGCGCGGGCGTTGTTTTGCCAACGCAAGAGGCAATCAGGAATACCACTAAAATCCAAAATGCCGGATTTTTATAAGACGTTTGTTTTCGAAAATTCATGAGCGTGATTGTACCAATGTTCTGCGATGTTCACGTTAAGGGGGGCGGCTAAAAAGATGGACTCATTAACCTATGCTTCAGCCGCCGTCCTCGGCGGCGGTTTGCGAGGAAACCCTGCGCCGGGGACGGCGCAGGGAGCAACCTGCCTGACATGTTTTGCTGCACACGCGTTAAGGGCGTGACGCGCACATTCCATAAAACTGATAAAATTGCAGCCTCCCATGTTGATACTGATTTCCTCTTTACTTCTTTTTAGCACCGCGCTGGTTTTGATGATCCTGCGTATGATGCCGACCAACGCGCGTACTGCGTGGCTGGTTGCCGTTGGCGGCGGGATGTTGACGTTGGTCAGCGTGTTTGCGTGGCTTACGCAAATGCCGTTTGAGTTTGCCTTGCCCGCATGGCAGCCGCAGGCTTTGTTTGTCAACCCGATCCTCTTCCGCGCGGATGAAATATCTTTTCCGTTTGCATTAAGCATTTCCGCGCTTACGCTGGCAATTTTATTAACCGCGGTTGCTCGGTCTGCGTTGACTAATTCCTTTACGTGGGCGGGTGTGCTCGCGTTGGGTGGTCTTGGGCTTTTAGCGATGACCGCCAACAATCCATTTACATTGGTGTTGGTCTGGGCTGCATTGGATATTACCGAACTCCTCGCGCAGCTGCGTTCTGTGGAAGGATCCGCGCAGAACGAAAAAGTGGTCATCTCTTTTTCCACACGCGTGTTTGGAATTGGTTTGTTATTATGGGCAAATATCGTCAGCCTCGCAAGCGGAAGCGCATTTAATTTTCAATCCATTTCTCCCAATGCGGGTCTGTATCTCATCGCTGCGGCGGGATTGCGTTTGGGCGTTCTGCCTTTACATCTTCCTTATTCTGACGAATCAACATTGCGGCGCGGATTTGGCACATCGTTCCGCTTAATTTCGGCGGCGTCGAGTCTGGTGCTGTTGGCTCACGTTCCTGCAGGAAGTTTAGTCTCAGGGTTAACGCCGTTCATGCTTGTGCTTGCGGTGATTGCCGCGTTGTATAGCGGTTGGATGTGGCTGCGCGCGCCGGATGAATTGACCGGGCGCCCATATTGGGTCATTGATTTGGCCGCGCTTTCGGTCATCTCCGCGTTGAGTGGTAATTCGTTGGGCGCAGTAGCGTGGGGATGCGCACTCATTCTCGTGGGCGGTTCACTCTTTCTCTCATCCATTCAGCATGTTTGGTTGAATCGCGTTTTGCTGCTCGGCGCGTGGAGTTTATCCTCGCTGCCGTTCTCTTTGACCGCCGGAGCATGGCTCGGCGCGCTGGGATTCTTCTCCCCATTTGTGATCGTCGCGCAGGCTTTGCTCATCGCGGGATTTATCCGCCACGCGCTTCGACCCGCTGGCAGAGACTCTCTCGAAGATCAGCCGATTTGGATGCGTACGATGTATCTATCGGGCATTGTCTTGCTCGTTGCATTTCAATTTCTATTAGGATTTATCGGCTGGAATGGCGCGCTTCAAGTCGGAGCATGGTTCCACGCGCTGGCCGCTTCGCTTCTGACCGCGGGGCTGGTTTGGGCGACCCCAAGACTGCACGTCCTCAATCCAATCCGCGCACATTGGGTTGGGTCTGCGGCTTCGGGTGTGAATAACATCTATCAAAATTTGTGGGCGGTGTATCGCGTGCTTGAGGGCATCAGTCAAACGATTATCAATACGCTCGAAGGTGAAAGCGGAATTATGTGGACGCTGTTGTTTTTGATCCTCTTTATTTCATATCTGGCGCAGGGGACTCCCTAAATGTTCATTGATATTATTTCATGGATCGCGGTTGGCATGATCCTGTTTACGTCTGCGGCGATGTTGATCAACCGTGATTGGCGCGTAAGTCTTGGCGCGTTGGGCGTGCAATATCTTGCCGCGTTCTGGCTTGTGACGCGTCACCTTCCTTTTGTGATGGGATCTGCAAAACTTATCACCGGCTGGATGGTCGTTGCTGTGTTAGGTATGACCCGTTTGGGATTATCAACCGCTGACGAGCGCAATGAATCGTCCTTCCTGCCGCGCGGGCGGGCATTCCGAATTATTTTGATTGGCATCGTTGCTTTTGTCGCGGCTGGTTCAACGGCGCGTATTGAGGCTCTCATTCCCGGTCTTGGCTTGCAAGTCATTGCCGGCAGCCTGCTGCTGATCGGCGCAGGTATTATTCACCTCGGCGTCACCTCTGACTCGCTTCACATCGTTCTCGGTTTGCTTACCATGTTGACCGGCTTTGAAATTTTGTATGCGGCCGTGGAGAGTTCGATCCTTGTTGTGGGTTTGCTTGCAATTGTCAACTTGGGGCTGGGACTCGTCGGCTCATATTTGCTGGTTGCCGGTTCCATGCCGCATGAAGTTGAGGAAGTATTATGAGCGCGCCCGTTGTTTGGATTCTGATCCCATTCTTGGCGGGCATATTGATTCTCCTTTTTGTGCCGGAAAAATATTCATCCATTGTGGGCGGCACTGTGGCGATGATCCTCTCGCTTGTGGCGTTGATTTTTCCCATTGATACCGCGCTTTTGCTTGGCTCGCTTTCCATAAAAATTTCGACATCGGTTGAATTCTTCGGGCGCAGTTTTTCTCTAAGCACAGCCGATGGGACTCTGCTTGCCATCGTCTATGGCTCGGCGGCGTTTTGGTTTTTTGGTGTGTACTCGCCGAAAGCCGAAAAACGTTTTATTTCATTAGGGCTAATGATCGTCGCGTTATTCACCGCCTCTATTGCGGTTGAGCCGTTCCTTTATGCGGCGCTTCTGCTTGAGATGGCGGCAATGCTGGTCATTCCGCTGCTTGTTCCGATCTATCAAAAAGCGGGGCGCGGCGTGGTGCGTTTTCTTATTTATCAAACACTTGCCATGCCCTTCATCCTTTTTTCAGGGTGGATGCTCGCAGGTGTCGAATCCAGTTCCGGTGATTTCGGCACAACCGTTCAATCCGGCGCGATATTAGGCCTGGGATTTGCTTTCTTGTTTGGAGTCTTTCCACTTTACAATTGGATTCCCATGCTAATGGAAGAAGTCTCGCCTTATGTAACGGGCTTCCTGCTTTGGTCGCTTTCCATATTCACGACCATCTTTGCGCTTGGATTTTTAGATCGCTATACATGGATACGCACTTCCCCGCAACTCTCAAGCGCAATCATTTATACAGGTATGATCATGGCCGCCAGCGCCGGGATTTTTGCCGCCATGCAAAAACACATCGGGCGGATTATGGGCTACGCGGCGATCTTCGAAACGGGTCTGGTCGTCCTCGCGATGGGATTGCGTTCCTCCAATATCGTTGACATTGTTTTCCTCCTGCTCATCCCGCGTGGACTGGAGTTGGTGATCTGGGCTTTGGCAATTTCGATCATCAAGCGCGAAGTTTATTCACTGCGCTTAAGTGAGGTGCGCGGATTGGCGCGTAAATATCCGATAGCGGTTGCGGCACTTGTCACTGCGCACCTTTCGATAACAGGATTTCCATTGTTGGCTGGCTTTCCTTCACGTCTGGCATTGGGACAGGAATTGGCTGGCTACTCGCTGACCATTTCATTTTGGGTATTTATAGGAATGTTTGGTTTGCTCATTGCCGCGATCCGCACATTGGCGGTCTTCGTCATGGCGGATGAAAATGCTCCATGGAGCGTGAACGAATCGTGGGTGCAAATCAGCATGCTTGCCATTGGTGTGATCGGTCTGTTTGTGATCGGGATTTTCCCGCAAGTATTAAAACCTTTCTTTGTTAATTTACCCTCATTATTTGAACATCTTGGCAGGTAACTTTTTGTCGAGCACGTTATAATTTAATATCTTACTTTACGCACCCTCACCCTAACCCTCTCCCGTTGGAGAGGGGACTCCCTTCCCCTTCGGGGGAAGGGTTGGGGATGAGGGAGAATTCTTCTACAATTATCGGAGAACATCATGGAATTTGAACAGATCATAAAACGACTTGACTTTTTGGAAAAACAGCAGCGCGCAAACAAGGACACCATTGCTGCACTAACCGAGCGCCTGAATTTTTTTGAACCATCGGTTGATATCGTTGCCAAGCAGATCAAAGTTGTCGCCAAACAGGTTGCGGATATTACACCGATAACCAAACGCATTGATCAGTTTGAGACCATGGTTGCAAAGCAGCGCAATGAGCTCGTCAAAATGATCGAAGAGAATGATAAAACACACACCAGAATGGAAGGCGAGATTGCAAAGCGCTTCCCGCCCGATATACTCGAACTTCAAAAATCCGTCTCGCAGCTCAAGACCATCACGACAACAAGCCTGACTGAATTCAAGAAGACCTTGAAAGAACGCGGCGATGAAATCCAGCGTGTGGCGAACACCGTCAGCGATTTTAGGACTCATGTTGATGAGGCAAAACGCGCCAATGAAGATGTTGTCAGCGCGTTAAATGCAATGGACGAGACGCGCAAGAACGACCTCAAACGCATCGCGGATGTTCAGGGCGAGATCACGGCCATTCGCAAGCGCGTGGATGAGAACCGCGACAAATACACGATCACCGCCGACACCGTCCGCAATGTGGAAAATCGTTTCGCCGAATTAATCGCTTCCGAACAGGAACGCAAGCAGGCGCAGGCCGTCTTCCTCGATCAGCAGACCATCGCGCAAATTGATCGCGACCGCTCATGGAAAGATTGGAACTCGAAAATCGAAGCCATCCAAAAAGAAGCCTCCGGTATTGATGTGCATATTCAAGCATTGGATGAAGCCCTGCGCGGCGCAAAGAAAGCGCAGGAAATTTATCTTGAACTCAATACCAAACTGGAGCGCCGCATCAACGAAGTGACCGAAATGCAGCGCCTCGCCGAAGACCGTCTGCGTCAGGAATGGATCACATTCAAGACCGACGACCAAAAACGCTGGACGGGTTACAGCCTTTCCTCCGAGGAATCCTTCCGCGATATTCGCAAGGATGTCATCAAAGTGGGCGAAGGAATTCCGCCGCTGAACGATATCACGCAGGTCTTGCAGGATCAAATGCATCAGATCACCGATACGACCGAAAAAGAATTACAGGAATTGATGAACGTCGTCCATGAATGGATGACTTCCTATCAGCGCATTATGGGTCACGGCAAAAAAATAACAAAGAAATAAAAAAAATAACCTTCGCTCTCGCGGCGTCCTCGCCGCCGAGACAGCGGCTTGAGCATAAATTATGAGAGTCATTGGCACAGCAGGTCATGTAGATCACGGAAAATCCACGCTCATTGCGGCGCTGACAGGCACACACCCTGACCGCCTCAAAGAAGAACAGGCGCGCGAGATGACCATCGAGCTCGGCTTCGGCTGGCTCACACTTCCCAATGGCGAAGAGATCGGCATTGTGGATGTGCCCGGCCATCGCGACTTTATCGAAAACATGCTTTCGGGCATCGGCGGCATCGACGCCGCGCTGCTGGTCATCGCTGCCGATGAAGGTGTCATGCCGCAAACCAAAGAGCATCTCGCAATTTTGGATTTGCTTCAAATTCCCATCGGGCTGATCGTGCTCACCAAAATTGATCTCGCCCCCGATTCAGGCTGGCTTGATCTTTTGGAGATGGACATCCGCGAAGCGATCCGCGACACGGTGTTGAGCGATGCCCCGATCGTGCGCGTCTCCGCCAGAACCAACGCGGGACTCGACTCCCTCGTAGCGACTCTTCAAACCCTATTATCCACAACCTCCGAGCGGATCGACCTCAATCGTCCACGCCTGCCTATTGACCGCGTTTTCACCATGAGCGGATTCGGCACAGTCGTCACCGGCACATTGAGCGACGGTCATCTTTCTGTTGGTGATGAAGTCGAAATTCTCCCCAGCGGTTTGAAAGGCAGAATTCGCGGATTGCAAACCCATAAGAAAAAAGAAGAAAGCGCATTGATCGGTTCACGCACCGCCGTCAACATCTCAGGCGTAGACACAGAATTGGTACAACGTGGGGAAGTGGTCGTTCATCCGAATCAATATCAAGTCACAAGAAGAATCGATGCGCGTTTTCATTTACTTAAAGATGTTTCAGCATCTATAAAACATGGCGATGAAGTGAAGTTTTTCGTCGGCGCAAGCGAGACAATTGCCACGCTGCGTTTACTTGGCGTGGAAGAACTCAAGCCCGGTGATGAAGCGTGGATTCAACTTGAACTGCGTGACCCCGTTGTGACCGTGCGCGGAGACCGTTATATTCTGCGCCGGCCTTCTCCCAGCGAGACACTCGGCGGCGGCGCGATCGTTGACCATCAACCCAAAGGCAGGCACAAACGTTTTGACGAGAATATTCTCAAGTCACTAGAATCTCTCGCGCAAGGCTCGCCCGCGGATATTTTATTTGAAGCTATGCTTGCGTTGGGTATCGCCAATATAAAAGAAGCCGTTGCAAAATCACGGCTGGAAACAGCGGATGCGCAATCTGCGTTGAATGAGTTAATGGAGAATGGACAGATCGTTTTACTGGAAAAAGGTGAAGCGAAGATCGCAAGCGACCTGCTCATCATTGCGTTGCCGCATTGGAATTCTTTGAACGAAAAAGTTTCACAAATTGTTGAGGCTTTTCATGCACAATTCCCATTAAGGCGCGGTATTCCGCGCGAGGAATTGAAAAGCAAACTCAAACTCTCCGCGCGTATTTTCAATGCGCTCGTCAATAAACTGATTACAGATCACTCGATTACTGATTACTCGGTTTGGGTTGCAAAACCCGGGCATGAGATAAAATTCGCGCCCGCAGACCAAAATCGCATCCAGAATTTGATGCGTAAATTCGAGGCGAATCCATACGCGCCGCCGAGTATCAAAGAGTGCCACGCAGAAACGGGAGAGGAAATCCTCAACGCCTTGATCGAATTGGGTGAGTTGGTCACTGTCTCGCAGGATGTTATCTTCCGTAAAAAAGATTACGATGCGATGATTGAAAAAATCCGTGCGCTGCTGTTGCAAAACGGAGAAATCACATTGGGCGAAGTGCGCGATATGTTTGGCACAACGCGAAAATATATTCAGGCTTTGCTTGAACATCTCGATGCGATTGGGGTGACCATGCGGGCAGGGGATGCGAGAAAGTTACGAAGGTGAGTCATAATATGTTTGCTTTTCTAACGGGCATTTTTGCGCCGCCTGTGTTTGACGATGAATCCAAAACACATCAGGCATATTTGCTGCATATTATTTTGTGGGGGTTGATCGTTGCTCCGATACCTTATGTTTTATATACTGTTTTTGCCGAGCCGGAAAACCTGACTCGTGTGTTGGCGCAAGCATTGTTTGGGGAAAGTGTAAATTTTTTTCTTTTACTTCTCCTAAGGCGCGGATATGTGCGCGCTGCATCTTATATTCAAATTGGAATGTTCTGGCTCTTTTTTACAGTAACAGCTTTGTCGGGCGATGGTGTGCGCGGCGAGGCTTATACACTTGGTTATTCGTTGACGATTGTCATCGCTGGGGTATTGCTGGGCGGGTATGCGTCTTTTGTGATGACGTTGCTTTCACTGATCTCAGGCGGAGTAATGGTGATCTTGGCAGGCAATGGGTGGTTTCAAACATCGCTTGACCTTCCATCTGCTACATGGATTATCAGCCTTGTGGCTTTTCCCATGGGTGCGATTTTGCAGCAGCTTTCCACACGTGTCGTGCAAAGCGCGTTAAAACGTGCGCGCAGCAGCGAGGAAAGATACAAATTAATATCAAGCATAACTTCTGATTACACCTTTGCCGCCGAAGTGGATAATCAAGGCAATGTGAAATTGAGTTGGGTGGCAGGCGCATTTGAAGCCATGACAGGATATACCTATGAAGAATATGTGGAAAGCGGTGGCTGGCTCGCGCATCTTCACCCGGATGATGTGGAAAAAGATTCGCGTGACATGAGTACGCTTCACTCTAATCAAAAGGTCGAGACAGAGCTTCGCACTTTTACAAAAAGCGGCGAGATGCATTGGGTGCGTAGTTACGCGCACCCAATCTGGAATATAGAAAAGAATCATTTAGCAGGGATTGTTGGCGCAGTGCAGGATGTGACCAGTTCAAAACTTGCGGAAGAAAAAATCAAGGAAACACTCTTGCAGCAATCCGCTATTTTGAATGGCATTCCCGATATGGCATGGTTGAAGGATAAGAATAATCTTTACATTGCGGTAAATGAGCAGTTTGCGAGGACTGCCGGTATGATGATTGAAAGTATTATCGGTAAAAGCGATTTCGATATTTGGCGCGAAAATTTTGCAAATCTTTATCGTAAAGATGACATCGAGGTGATGCGAACGGGGAAACGCAAATATATGGAAGAAATGCAGGTGGATGGCACGGGCCGGGAATATTGGGTGGAAACAATTAAAACACCGTTTAGGAATCCAGAAGGAGAGGTGATTGGCACCACTGGCATCGCCCGCGAGATTACTGAACGCAAGCAAGCAGAACTTGAACGCGAAAAACTGATCGCGGAACTGGAAGCAAAAAACGTGGAACTGGAACGATTCACCTATACAGTTTCGCATGATCTCAAATCTCCGCTGGTGACGATCACGGGTTTTCTCGCTTATCTTGAAAAAGATGCGCGCAAAGGTGACTTCGACAAACTGAAGCAGGATATGGATCGTATTCAACAGGCTGTGAATAAAATGCAGGCGCTGCTTAAAGACCTGTTGGAACTCTCGCGCATTGGTCGCATCATGAATTCGCCTGTTGAAATTCGTTTTGACAATATCGTTAAAGACACACTTGAATTGGTGCGCGGGCAGATCGAAGCAAAGCATGTGCGCATGGATGTGGATGAAATTCCCGCTATTGTGCATGGTGATCAAACCAGACTTGTGGAAGCGCTGCAAAACCTGGTGGACAACGCAGTTAAATTCATGGGCGCTCAATCTGATCCGTGTATTCAGATCGGCTCGCTCCGAAATGAAAAAGATAAAACTGTTTTCTTTGTGCGCGATAACGGCATTGGGATCGAGCTGCAATATCACGACCGTATTTTTGGATTATTCAATAAGTTGAATGCAGAAGTGGAAGGCACTGGCATTGGGCTTACACTTGTCAAGCGCATTATCGAAGTGCACGGCGGACGTATTTGGCTTGAATCAGAACCCAATAAAGGCACGACATTTTATTTCACATTGCCGTAGATGTATTTGCTAATTTACCCGCTAGTTTTTTAAATTCGCGACGATTGGCGAAGATTAGCGGAGAACAAAATAAAAAGGAGCAAACCATGTGTGGACGTTTTACCCTAACCGTTGACCCCGCCGAATTGCAGGACACATTTGGCGACTTTATCTTTCCTAATCAATTCGCGCCGCGCTTTAATATCGCGCCCACGCAGCCCATCCTCGCCATTCCCAATGATGCCACACCTGCCCTGGCGGGCGGTGCCAGGGAAAACACCGCGGATTTTTTTCTGTGGGGCTTGATTCCCTCGTGGGCCAAAGACCCGAGCATCGCGAATAAGCTCATCAACGCGCGCGGAGAAACACTTGGCGAGAAACCGTCTTTTCGCGGCGGATTCAAATATAAACGCTGTCTCGTCCTTGCCGATGGGTTTTATGAATGGAAAGTACAGGCGGGTGTGAAAACAAAAATTCCCCACTTCATTTTTATGCAAGACCGCAAGCCGTTTGCTTTCGCGGGTTTATGGGATGAATGGCACTCGCTTGACGGCGGCACGCTGCGTACCTGCACCATTATCACCACCGAACCCAATGAGTTGATGTCCACGCTGCATAATCGCATGCCGGTGATCCTGGATAAAAAAGATTATGCTGAATGGCTCGACCCTGCGCCGCGCACTCCTGATAGTTTGCAGCACCTGATCTATTCTTTCCCTGCGGATAAAATGTCCGCGTATCCGGTTTCGACGCTGGTCAATGCGCCGGGCAATGATCGCGCGGAGTGTGTCATACCAGCGTAATATTTACTCAAACTCGATATCAATCTCTTCGTCGTCTTTCCAATCTTCGGATCTCTCAAATTCAATATCCCCGAACAATTCGTTTTGATATGCCGATATACGGTAGCGTTTGATTAATTCCAGCATCGCCAAAAATGTGACCACGATCTCGATGCGCGTGGATTTATCCGTGATCAATCCGCTAAACGACATGCGCTGGATGTGCTTCATCGTCTTGGTGATGAAATCGATCTTCTCGCGGATCGTTACTCGCGGCGCTGCGATGATCGTGCCGAGCGCTTCTTTTTTCTTCCCCTTTGAGAAAGCCGATTCAGCCGCGGCAAGCAAACCTTCAAGCGTCAGGTTGGAAAGATCAAGTTTTGCCTCCACTTTTGGCGGCGGGGCGACGCGCAGATGCGTGCGCAAGTTATTATTCTGTCGTTCTTCGATCCAGATCGCAATTTCTTTATAGCGTTTGTACAGGATCAGCAACTCGACCAGTTCAACGCCGGGGTCTTCTTCGCCGGGCTCGCGTTCAATCGGGCGCGGCAGCAACGCTTCAGATTTAATCTGCACCAATTTCGCCGCAATCACAAGGAAGGACGAAATTTCATCAGGCTTCATTTGCTCAAGCCCGTGCAAATACGATAAATATTGATCCGTCACTGATGCGAGTGAAATGGCGGTAATATTTAATTCAGATCGTTCGATCAGGCTTAACAAAAGGTCAAGCGGACCCTCGTAAACGGGGGTGTGCACCTTGTAGCCCGTGGTTTGATGTCCTAGCAGGTTCTCCATAGCGCGCGAATTATACCGTGTATAATCGCGTCCATGTCAAAACTAACTCATCTCGATGAACACGGACGCGCGCACATGGTGGATGTCGGCGCGAAGCCCGATACAGAACGAATCGCGATTGCGCGCGGCGAGATCCACATGAAGAAGGAAACATTTGATTTGATCCGCGCGGGGCAGATCAAAAAAGGCGATGTTTTGACCGTCGCGCAGATTGCGGGAATCAGCGCGGCGAAACGCACCTCGGATCTGATTCCGCTTTGCCATCCGCTCTTCCTCTCGAAGATTGATGTCGACCTCACCCTTGATGAAGCCCTGCCCGGTGTTGTCATCACCGCCACTACAAAGACGACCGGCAAAACCGGCGTGGAAATGGAAGCGCTGACCGCCGTCTCAGTCGCTGCGTTGACCATCTACGATATGGCCAAAGCCGCCGAAAAAACCATGCGAATACAAAATATTCGCCTCGTCGAAAAACATGGCGGGCAATCCGGCGACGTGGTGAATGAATAGCTGTGTTGCAGGTTTAAAGTTGAAGGTCATTGGCCAGATTTTCAACTTTAAACCTGCAACTTTTCAACTTGTAACTTTAGACTTTCGACAAAGGATTTTCAATGAATCACATAAAACTTTTATTTTTTGCCACCATCCGCGACCGCGCGGGAGTTAAATCGCTTGAGATGGATATTCCCGTTGACATGACTATTGAAGACCTGAAGGATAAACTTTCAATAGATTATCCGAACCTGAAAGAATCAATGAAATCTGTATTGATGACCATTAACCGCGAATATGCGTTTGATGAAGCCGTTGTCCCGTCCAATGCGGAAATCGGCATGTTCCCGCCTGTTTCTGGAGGATGACCTGTAAACATGGAACCTTTCAACTTTCCAACTATCTTCTCTGTGACAGAATCTGAAATTGATCTGAATGACCTGCTCGCAAAAATAACACTGACCACCACAGGCGCGGCGGCGATCTTCACGGGCATGGTACGCGGAGAGACCAACCGCGGCGACGCGCACATCACCGATTATCTTGAATATGAAGCGTACATCCCGATGGCGGAGGAGAAGATGAAACAAGTCGCCGACGAGATCCGCGCGAAATGGCCCATCGTGGAAGGTATCGCCATCGTCCAGCGCATCGGAAAACTTTATCCCAAAACGCCGACCACGTTAATCGCATGTACGGCCGCTCATCGTGACACCGGCGTATTCGATGCTGCGCGCTATGGTATTGATCGTTTGAAAGAGATCGTGCCCGTCTGGAAAAAAGAAATCGGTCCCGACGGCACAGAATGGGTGGAAGGCGACTACATCCCCAAGCCTGGTGAATGATATGTTTATCCAAACAACCCGTTTGACCTTGCGTAATTTTATAGATAATGACCTTGAATCTTTTCTCGCTTATCGTAACCATCCTGAAGTCGCGAAATATCAAGGCTGGGAATTTCCCTATCCGCGCGAGAAAGCGGAAGATTTTGTCTCTTCCATGAAAGAAAAGATTGTTCCAAAACAAGGCGGCTGGATACAGATCGCAGTTGCGCTGAAAGATACCGATGAGTTGATTGGCGATTTGGGCTGCCGCATTAAACAGGAAGACGTGCGGCAGGCGGTTATAGGGTTTACCATCTCTTCAAAGCATTGGCGCAAAGGGTATGCTGCCGAGGCGATACCCCGCCTTTTGGAATATCTTTTTGAGGATTTGAATATGCATCGTGTCACTGCGGATTGTGACGCTGAAAACGTCGCTTCCTACCGCACCTTGGAGAAACTCGGCTTTCGCAGGGAGGCGCACTATGTGGAGAGTTTTCTTTTCCACGGCGTGTATACGAGCGAGTATTATTACGGCGTGTTGCAGCGCGAATGGCGCGAAAAATCCGGGCAGAGATAATATACGTGTGAACAGAGAATCTTGAGCGTGGCGTTCGGCGCGTCACGATTTTTATTCAATGGGGTTTTATGTAAAGCCTATCTTATTAGGGTTTTCGCTCGGAGCGTAGAATCTTATGGTTTTGTTAAAAGTCGGGAGATTTTACGCTCTGTTATAAAAAATTTATTGCTGGAGGAACAATGCAGGAAAAAATCGTGATTACAGGCATGGGGACTGTTAATCCTCTTGGTTTGAATGTGAAAGAAACTTGGGATAATTTGGTTGCCGGTGTTTCTGGTGTTGCGCCGATCACGTTATTTGATTCATCTCCTTTGCAAGTCCATATCGCGGCGGAGGTAAAAAACTTCAAACCCGAAAATTTTATGGATGCAAAAGAAGCGCGCCGGCGTGACCGCTTCGAACAGTTTGCCGTTGCGTCAGCAAAAGAAGCGCTGGCGCAATCTGGGTTGCAGATTACCGAAGAAAACGCTCCGCGCATTGGCGTGATTATCTCCTCCGCGATAGGCGGTTTGCAATCCTTACAGGATGCTATTCTGACCAACCACACCGAAGGACCGCGCCGCGTCAGTCCGTTTTTAATTCCCATGTTAATGGCAAATGGCGGTGCCGGGATGGTTGCCATCGAATTTGGCATTAAGGGTCCGTGTTTTTCCGTCGCGTCTGCATGTGCCTCCGGCTCGGACGGGATCGGCACGGCGTTGATGATGTTACGCACAGGCATGATAGACGCCGCGGTGACGGGCGCTGCCGAAACAACGATCACGTCCACGGGTGTTGCCGCGTTTGATCGCGTTGGAGCAATGTCGCGCCACAATGACAATTATTCGATGACACCTCAGCCTTTCGATAAAAACCGCGACGGACTCGTCATGGGCGAAGGCGGTGCAGTTCTTGTGTTGGAGCGTGAATCTGACGCAAAGGCACGCGGCGCAACCATCTTTGCCGAGTTGGCGGGTTATGGCGCAACAGCGGATGCCTACCATGTCACTGCTCCGCATGAACATGGTCAAGGCGGGGCGGCGGCGATTCGCATGGCGTTGTCTTCTGCGCAAGCAAATATCGACGAAGTTGGATATATCAGCGCGCATGGCACTGGCACGCTGTTGAATGATCAGGCGGAGACCCGCGCTGTGAAATCCGCGTTTGGCGACTTGGCGTACAAGATCCCGATCTCGTCCACCAAATCGATGACTGGTCATATGATGGGCGCAACGGGTGCGCTGGAAGCAATTTTCTGTGTGCAGGCGATCCGCGAGGGCATTCTTCCGCCCACCATTCATTACGAAACCCCCGATCCTGAATGCGACCTCGATTACATTCCAAACAAAGCGCGTGAAGCAAAAATTTCATTGGCAATCAGCAACGCCTTTGGCTTTGGCGGACACAACGCTGTGCTGGCAGTGCGGAAGTACGCATAAATTGGTCTTGTCTAATCAGAAAATGCGTGCTAAAATCGGCATTCGCGTTTCATGGATAACTAAACATCAAAAGTAAGGACAGTAAAAATGACAGATTTTATCAAGGCAGTTGAAGCCAAAATTAATGAAAAGATCCCGCAATTGAATTCAGGTGATACAGTCAGCGTGCACGTCAAGATTAAAGAAGGTGAGCGCGAACGTATTCAGGAATTCAAGGGAATTGTGATCCGCTTACGCAAAGGCGGCAATGACTCTTCCGTAACAGTCCGCCGTATGGCTGCTAACGGCGTTGGCGTGGAGCGTACTTTCCTGCTCCGCTCTCCGCGCATTGACAAAATTGTGGTCGAACGCCACGGCAAAGTCCGCCGCGCACAGTTGTACTTCATGCGCGAGCGCACCGGTAAGAGCGCACGCCTTAAACAGAAGTTCGATTAACTTTCGACAACAAACACCGTTATAGGGTTCTTAAAGACCCTAAAGGTCTTCAAGGCCTTTAGGGTCTTTTTGTTTTTGGAGATATCATGCAAAAACCTTTGATCGGAATTACCACGCGTAACGGCAAAGATTCGGATGGACATCCGCTTACTGCGCTGCAACATTCGTACGTCAACGCAATTGTGCAGGCGGGCGGGATGCCTATCCTCATTCCCACAATTTTAGCCGAAGAAGACTTCCTCGATTTGTATTCCCGTCTCGCGGGTATTCTCTTCACCGGTGGCGGAGACATCTCGCTCGATTATTTTCGCGGCGAAAACCATCCACGAATTGGTGAAGTCGACCCAAATAGAGACGCCACCGAGATTGGTCTCATGCGCGTCGCTGTCAGCAATGGCAAGCCCGTTCTTGGAATTTGTCGCGGCGCTCAGGTGATGAACGTGGCTTTGGGCGGCACGCTTTACACGCACATCCCAGATCAAGTGAAAGGCGCGCTCGATCATGCCTACCCCGGTGACTTGCGCCGCACGCTTGTTCATCCCGTGAATGTAAGCGAAGAATCGCGCGCTGCCGAAATTTTTGGCGAAACTTTTTTGAGCGTCAATAGCCTGCATCATCAAGGCTTGAAAGATATTGCGCCCATGCTGCGCGTTGTTGGTCATGCGCCGGACGGAGTGATTGAAGTCGTGGAAATTCCCGATCATCCTTATGCGCTTGCTGTGCAATGGCATCCTGAATGGCTGACTGATCAAGTACCGATGCAAAGGCTGTTCAAATCCTTTGTGGATGCGGCGGCGAAGTAGAAATCTTTATAGGTAAAAGTGAGGCTGCCATCCGTGAGAAAATATTTTGCTTTATTGTTTTTTATTTTCATTTTAGGCTGTACACCTGCATCTGATTCTACTAACCAAACCTCGTCCGCTGCGCCAGCGCCGACAGTTGCTTCCACAATATCCCCAATACTTACTCCAACTTTTACAAGTACGCCTCAGCCGCCTTTAAAAGAACATGAGTGGACTCCTGAAACAGTTTTATTGCGGCTTGATTTTACGCGTGGAAATGCTGAAGGAATTTTAATCCCGCCTGCGCCGCCGCATTTTATACTCTACGCTGACGGAAATTTATTTTTAAAATATCCATTGATCGGGGGGAAGCCCTATGGCGATCAACAAATACTTTCAAAAAAATTAGAGCGCGGAGAGGTGTGTCGAATTTTAAACACTCTCGATCAAACCGGATTTCTTGATTACAACCCGATAGATTATGAATTTATGGGTGGTAAACCGAATGTGAGTGGAGCCAGCGGGGCGTATATTCAAGTTGATGCTTGGAAATCCCACAAAAAAACCTATGCCGAACTGCCTTTGTATATTTTGGAGGAGTTGACGGGCGAGATTGCATCCAGTTTGGCTAAGGATGGCAGGGATGTAAATAATCGAGATGGGTTCCCTGAAATTTCATCAGCTTTGCGCAATGCGTATTATCTTTTTGTTGATTATCCTGTAGATGGTTTTGAGGTGTATCAACCAGAAAAACTTGCGGTATGGATTCGTCCGCTCGAACCTAATGAATTTGCGGAGGAATGGCATTTGGCGGCGCTTTCTCCTACAGATATGCTTTCAAGAATTGATTTTGGAGATGCATCTTTTGATGAGCGCTATTTAACATTAAGTGGGACGCAAGCCATTGCCTTATATAAATTTTTGGACGAGTCTTTTTCAACAAAGTATTATGTTGAGACCGATAAGCGCGGTGAGAAAAGGTATTATGCTTTCCATGCTCGTCCGCTGCTTCCATATGAACAGCCGGGAACATACGACACTGAAATCCCAGTGCCTGTTTCGGCAGACGCCAATCCCAAATTAAAATGTTCCCCGTCTGATGATGTAATGCCAATTCCTAACCCAAATTTAATTTATAACCTTCCCGTCCCATGAGCGATATAACCCTTGATCCCATCGGCGTATTTGATTCCGGCGTAGGCGGCCTTTCCGTTCTGCGTGCCATGCGCAAGCAGATGCCCAACGAATCCATTATTTATTTTGGCGATCAGGTGCATGTGCCTTATGGTCCGCGTTCTATGGAAGAGATCCAGAAATTCTCCGAGGGTATCACGCGTTTTTTACTTGAACGAAATGCCAAGTTGATTGTCGTTGCATGTAACACAGCATCTGCTGCGGCGTTGAAATATTTGCGCGGACGATTTCCAGATATCCCATTTGTTGGCATGGAGCCCGCGGTCAAGCCAGCAGCGGAATCGACAAAGACGGGCAAGGTTGGTGTGCTTGCAACGCCCGCGACTTTTCAAGGGGCGTTATACGCCTCCGTCGTGGAGCGTTTCGGCGCAGGTGTGGAATTATTCCAGCACACCTGCCCGGGGCTTGTAAATCAAATTGAAAATGGAGAGTTGGATTCACAAGCCACGCGTACTATTTTAGAAAACGCGCTGCGTCCCATGCTCGAAAAAAATATTGATACGGTTGTTTTGGGATGCACGCATTATCCCTTTGTCATTCCGTTGATCCAAAAGATTGTGGGCGAGAATGTCCGCGTGATTGACCCGGCTCCCGCAGTGGCGAGGCAGGTCAATCGTCTGTTGGAAGCAAATGGAAAACAGGCACAGTCCCCTGTGGGAGATCAAATTCGAGGTGAGGCAACGATGCGCTTCTTTACATCAGGTGATGTGGCTGCTATGAAATCTTTGCTGCCTGTGCTGTTGGGCGTGGACGGTAATGTCGAATCTGCTATGTGGAAAAACTATTCGGTATTTTAAAATTAGGCTTTCGAGACTTCTTCCGCAAGTTTTTCAATTGCCTCTAACAATTGTGGATATAACTCCGCGTTGATGGAGACTCCTTTTTTAGTAGGTTTCATTTCCGGGCTGTCGCCCCATGCAGAATAGGTGCGGATGTAGATCAACGGTTTTTCTTTATAGATATTTGTGCCAACCCAAATTTCATTTGTCGCATTCTTCTTGATCTTGGCTGCGACGCTTTCAGTATTTAAGGTGTCTTTCAAAGCGCGGACAGCTTGCAATAGTTCGGCGCAATGTTCTTTGGCAAGGCTGATGCCTGATGTGGTGGGAATGGGGTCGGCGTTCAATGTCGCCGCATACGTGCGGACAAAGATTAACTGTTTGCCTTTAAATTCGCTCGTGCCAACACAGATCAACTCGCGGTTGTTTTTAGGGAATGATGCAATTGTTATGTTTTTGGTTTCTTCTTCCATGATGATGCTCCTTGGTTGATTACGAAAAAATTACATGTGCTTCGACTTATTAACTATTTCAGGATCAATTTCCCATGTGCTTATCCGCCGGGGATGAGAATTGTTTTCATGGTAGGCCTCCTTTTACTGTCGCGTTTATATTACTGCACTAATTCCCGGTGAAGATGAATCTCCAAAATGAACCAATAGCCTGGGGTTTGACCCAAAACGCGGGAGTCCGTTTGCGATATTCTATGTAACTGGGGAAGCGCTCAATCAATTCTTTTTCTTCCATAAGCCGTGTCCATCCGAAAAATCCCAATGGCAGGAAAGGTATAAAACTTAAAGCGAAAATTCCTGTGTTCAGTAAAGCAAGCCCAAGCCCGACGCGCATTGCACCTGCGTAAACAGGATGACGTAAAATTTTGTAAATCGCCGCGTCGCTCATGCGTCCATCTTCAGGATGGTAAATATATAGAAAAGCGAGTTTGTCCAAGCCAAGCGTTAGCGCGGAGCGAACCCACAAGAACGCGCCGACGACCAGCCAATACCATCCTAGAATATGCATTAAAGTTGGGAATATGCCTTGTGTGAATCGCATTTTATTTATGTCATCCATATATGCGATATGAACAATAGCAGCAAAGATGACCGAAATCCCCGGGAAGATAAACCTCAGTGCGGCATGTTGATATGCGTTCTCTTTATATCTTTCAACGAATATTTTTTTCTGTGTGTAAGCGCGGCTAAGTAAAAGAAAGCCTAATGCAAAGATAACGATCTCGCTGTCAATCGTCCATGTGGGAATTTGGTCTGAGATGAGGAAGTAGACAGTTGTCAGCGCAAAGAAACCAAGTGCGATGCCTGCGAGTTTGAGCCTTCCACTCGCTGAATTCAATTCAGGGAAATGTTTCGCGAGCGCATCCAAGCCTTTGATGTTCATGGTTATTCTCCTTTTATGAATCAATTATTGTGGACTATCTTAATCCGCTGCTGTAATCTCCAGATCCGCAATATCTATTTTTGTATTCTTCAATTCTTCAAAACTTAACTTTGAATTATCCAGACCATATTTCTCCGAGAAACGATCGTACAGCGCATGATAACCCGCCTTGATCATCGCGCCCCAGTTCAAGCCGAGCAGATTTGCGATGTTATGAATTTCTCCGGTATTCTCCCCTTCGATCTCAACAAACGTACCGTATGGCAATTCATCCAGCATGATGTGGGTGTTGTTCAACTCGTACGTTGCGCGAAATTTTTCATAGAAAACAACGGCTTGATACCCCAACGCCTCCAGAAATTGTTTCGCGCTTTCGTGATCTTCCACTACGAATTCAATCTCCCTGCGGCTGACAACACCGCCTTCATTTTCCACACTTGGCCCTTTGAAGGTGAAACGTGCTTTGTCGTCCTGCCTCAGACGCAATACACGTTGACTGCTTCGCAGATCATTGCTGACTGTATCGAAGCGCAGATTGGTTTCATGCGTGCGCGGCTGAATCAAACGCGCCTCCAATTCGAGAAGGCGCGTTTCGATCTTCTTTAAATCATGTACATGGAACTTAACTTCAGTTTCGTGTCCGTTCATATATATTGATCTCGCGGTGTCTCCGCAGCCGAGGATGGCGGCGAAGCATTTATTAATGCATACTCAATAGAGTCTGTTTTTGTTCCACGCTTTCGCCAGCCTTCACGCGGATACGTCCCATCACGCCGTCGCGCGGAGCTTTGAGCTCGTTTTGCATCTTCATCGATTCGAGGATCAGAATTACCTGCCCCTTTTTCACTTCCTGACCTTCTTCCACAGACACAGCCACGATAAGACCGGGCATGGGCGCTTTGAGATGGAACTCGCCGCCTTCGATGGCGCCTCCGCCAGCCGCGGCTCTTAATCGCTTCTCGCGTTCATCTTCGATCTTGACCTGATACTGACGCCCGCGCAATAACACTTCCCAATCTTCTTCGCCTTGATAGACAAAGGATTCATAAGACTTGCCATCCAGGATTAAAGAAAATACGGGTTGTCCGCTCACCGTTTCAAAATCCACTTTCAGCAAACGCTCCCCAATGCGGACGTGATGTTCATCCACAACTTCGATCTCAAATTCTTTGTTGTCAATCGTTGTAATATATTTCATGCATTAACCTCGACCACCAAAAATCGTAAATCGTAAATCGTAAATCGTAAATCGTTACCTGTGCATTCTTTCCCAGCGTCCGACCCACTTCCAGTTGGACGTATCGCGTTCATTCCTGCGGACGATATTCGCGTTGCGTTCTGTTTGCCGGTGAGCAACCAACGTCGCGAGAATCGCGGCGATCTCGGCGCTTTCCGCGCGCGCTTCAACCGCATCATCCATCGAGAATCTTTCCTCGACGAAGCGCGTATCGAATTGACCGCCCATGAAGCGGTGCGAATCCATCAAAGTTTGGTGGAAGGGAATATTTGTGCGCACGCCTACGATGCGATATTCTTCCAGTGCGCGGCGCATTCGCAGAATCGCCTGTCCGCGCGTTTCGCCCCACACGATTAACTTTGCGATCATCGGGTCGTAATATGGCGTAATCTCAAATCCGGGAAACACACCCGTATCCACACGCACGCCGGGGCCGGTGGGCAGCAGGCTGTGCGTGATGCGTCCCGTCGACGGCATAAAATTATTGAAAGGGTCTTCCGCATTGATACGACATTCGATTGCATGACCCTTGCGCTGAATATCTTCCTGTTTATAGCTGAGTTGTCTGCCGCGCGCGATGCGCAGTTGCTCCGCGACAATATCCACGCCGGTCACCATTTCTGTGATCGGATGTTCAACTTGCAGGCGCGTGTTCATTTCAAGGAAATAAAAATTGCGATCTTTATCCACAAGGAACTCGATCGTTCCCGCGTTGACATAATCCACAGATTGCGCGGATTTTACGGCTACGTCGCCCATCTTCGCGCGCAGTTCATCATCCAAAAATGGAGAAGGCGCTTCTTCCAACAATTTTTGATGGCGGCGCTGAATGGAACATTCGCGCTCGCCGAGATGAATCACGTTGCCGAATGAATCCGCCATGATCTGAAATTCGATATGGCGCGCGCCCTCGATCAACTTTTCGAGATAGACATTCCCATCCCCAAAAGCGGATTCTGCTTCGCGTCGCGCGGACGCGAGTAGGGTCGGCATTTCCTCGATATTTCTGACCTCGCGCATACCCTTCCCGCCGCCGCCCGCAGTTGCTTTAATCAGCAACGGAAAGCCGACTGTCGGCGCAATGCGCAGCAAATCGTCGTTGGTCATGTTGCCAACATCTTCCGTGCCCGGCACAATCGGCACACCCGCTTTGATAACGGTCGCGCGCGCCTTGCCTTTATCTCCCATCGCCGCAATGGATGATGGTTTGGGTCCGATGAATGTGATTTTCAGTTCCGCGCATTTTGCAGCAAAATCTTCGCGCTCCGCGAGGAATCCATATCCAGGATGAATCGCGTCCGCGCCGGATTTTTTCGCAACCTCGAAAATTTTATCTGCACGCAGATATGATTCGCGCGAAGGCGCGGGGCCGATCAGATACGCTTCATCCGCATAGCGGACATGCAGCGCATTTCGATCTGCTTCCGAAAATACAGCGACGGTCGCGATGCCCAACTCACGACATGCGCGAATAATACGGACTGCGATCTCACCACGATTTGCAACTAATACTTTGTTGAACATACATGCTCCGCATGTTTCAGGTTTCAGGTCGCAGGTTTCAAGTTTTGAAAACCTGGAACCTGATACTTGGAACTTGAAACCTATAGTGGAATATTTCCGTGCTTCTTGGCGGGATTCGCGTCGCGCTTATTGCTCAACATTTCGAGCGCATTGATCAAGCGCGGACGGGTTTCCTTGGGTTCGATCACATCGTCAATATATCCGCGCTGTGCGGCAACATATGGACTGGCAAACTTCTCTTTGTAATCCGCAACCAACTCCGCTTTTCTCTTAATCGGATCTTCAGCCGCATCCAATTCTTTGCGGAAGATGATATTCACTGCGCCGTCGGGTCCCATCACCGCGATTTCAGCGGTAGGCCACGCGAGGTTCACGTCGCTGCGGATGTGCTTCGAGGACATCACGCAATATGCGCCGCCGTAAGCCTTGCGCGTAATGACGGTCAACTTCGGCACGGTCGCTTCACAATAGGCGTAAAGCAACTTCGCACCAGAGCGGATAATGCCATGATGTTCCTGAAAAGTACCGGGTAAAAATCCGGGCACATCTTCAAAGGTGATAATCGGAATGTTGAACGCGTCGCAGAAGCGCACGAAGCGTGCGGCTTTTTCGCTTGCGTCAATATCCAGCACGCCCGCCAAAATTGCGGGTTGATTCGCGACAATGCCGATCGAATGTCCGCCCAAACGCGCAAACCCCACCACAATATTCTCCGCGTAATTTTCGTGGATTTCAAAAAATTGCCCGTTATCCATGATCATGCGGATAACTTCTTTGATGTCATAAGGTTTATTCGCGTCATCAGGAACAATGTTATTTAATTCTTCATCCATCCGCAGTGGATCATCGCCCAATACAAAGGGCGCATCTTCCATATTATTCTGCGGCAAATAGCCAAGCAACTTGCGGATGAGATACAACGTATCCCCTTCGCTGTCTGCGGCGACATGACACACACCCGATTTTTCAGAATGCACACTTGCGCCGCCGAGTTCCTCTTGAGTCACTTCTTCATGTGTCACGGCTTTGACCACATCGGGTCCCGTCACGAACATATAAGAAGTCTCGCGTGCCATGAAAATAAAATCGGTCAACGCGGGAGAGTAAACCGCGCCGCCTGCGCACGGTCCCATGATCGCAGAAATTTGCGGGATCACTCCCGAAGCCATTGTGTTGCGCAGAAAAATATCGGAATAACCTGCGAGCGCCACAACGCCTTCTTGAATGCGCGCGCCGCCGGAGTCGTTCAATCCAATAATGGGCGCGCCGTTTTTCATGGCCATGTCCATGATCTTGCAGATTTTTTCCGCGTGTACTTCACCGAGACTTCCGCCGAATACGGTGAAATCCTGTGAGTACACGTAGACGAGTCTGCCTTCAATTGTTCCCCAGCCGGTCACAACCGAGTCGCCGGTAAATTTTTGCCCGTCAAGTCCAAAGTCGTACGTACGGTGAATCACAAAGGGATCCACTTCGCGGAACGAGCCTTTGTCTAATAATAAGTCCAGACGTTCACGCGCAGTCAGCCTGCCTTTTTTATGCTGCGCGTCAATGCGGGCTTGACCTCCGCCGAGGCGCGATTGCGCCCGCAGGTCATTCAATTGCTGGATGTTCGATTTTTCGCTCATAAGCCTCTCTCGACAATGATTTTATAGTGAACAGGATGAAAAGAATCAATGCTAGATTTACTATAACAGCAAACAACCCATTTGGTCGCGGATTTTGCCAGACCAATCGCTCAACCCAATACCAGATCGAATAAGCGGATGCCGCTGCGACGAGAATTTTCGCCGCCCAATTTTTTCGCTGCAAGATACTCCACGCGACGAAGATTCCCACGAAGATCCACACTGCCGCGCTGATCGTGATGACCGCCGATATTCGTGCGCCGGCAAATTCCGTCAACGCCGGGCGCCACGTAAGCGACGTCCACAAGCGCAAAATATTCCAGGCTGTTAGGGATAACACCAGCAGTAGCAGGAGGGTTACTCGAAAAGGGGGTCTGTTCATTTGGTTTTCTGCCACTTTGGTTCGGGGAGCAGCCACATTAAACTCTTGCCGCCGTAGGTGCTGTAACTGCTCAGGTAACGCGAGAATTGTTTATCGTAAGGCGGGTAGGTAAGGATTTTTGTGTTGGAAAAAACGGCCCTCATTCCACGTTCACGCAAGTACATTGCTGCCTCTCCTTTTTTTAATATCTGGAAGTAATCATAACTATTGATCAATCCATCCATGTTGACAATTGTGCGATCCTTGATGAAGTAGCCGACGTTCCCGCCGCCGGTCATGCCGATTACCGCGTGGGGCGGCGTGTTCTCTTCGAGGTAGGTCACGACTTCCATATAAGGGCGGTCAGCGGGGAAGAAGCCGTGCGGCATATTCACGACTATGAATCCGCCCAGCATAAATACAAAATATGCGCCCGCTGCGATGGCTGCCGTTTCAAAGGTTAAGCGGATTGATTTATATTTTTGAAGCGGTCTGATAATAAGGTCAATCACAATGCTGAAGACAAAAATCGTCAGCACAATCTGACTGAGCCAGTACCATTCTTTTGCGCCGCCGTAGGCAGTGGCTGTGTAAGATAGCGTTTGGATTCCGCTGCTTGCAATCAGCGGGATAAGCGCCATCTTTGAAAACGCATATAAAGTTCGGCGCGCGTTGAAAAATAAAATGGCAATGACAAACAGGGCAAGAATAATTATGACGATGTAATAACGTTCATCTTCTGTATTCGAGCCGGGATAAAACGGCTTGATCAAAACCGCGAGCCATCTGACCATGTGCGTCAGCGGCTGCCATGTGTCATACGCGTTGCCGTAGCCGACCCCAAGGAAATCCTCCCAATTGGCGGCGGGTTTATCGTACACGGTATGCAGCAATGTTCCCCACCAGCGTTTGATCTGCCCGCTGACCGGACTCGACGTGCCAAACATGATTTTGTTGAACAGCATGTAAAGCGCAAGCGCGCCGCCCAAAACACGATAATACGCCCACCCTTCTGTCAGCCAGATTTTCCAATTTGAGCGCAACTCGTTGAGCGGATTTTGCGTGGATAAATTTGCGTTGATTGTTTTCGTTCCAAACCAGCGCGAGGAGAATCTCAGTGCAAGAATCAATACGAGACTGATGATCCAATCGAAGAGGAGCGCGGTGCGCGGAAAATCTCCCACGATGCCGATCCGCATCGCGAGGATCATCACGCTCGAAAAGATCGCGGAACCAAGCGCGGATGCGATTATCGTTTGGCGAATCAATCCCCATGGCGTTTGCATTTTGGGATGTTGATATAAACCCGCAAAATAAAATGTGATGATTTTTATGGCGACAGCAATCACGGTTGCGCTGACCGCCGATGCTGCATACGAGTTGTAATCCGGGAAGCCGACGCGCAGCGCAATGGAACTGGTCGTCGAAAGAAAAATGATCGCCATATCAAGCGGCATTAAAAAGCGAATGGGATGTCCGCGAAAGATAATGTAAATTCCGGCGATGACTGCAAGGAAGATCAAGTCGAGGCGGCTGAACATGACGATGGTTGCGATGACTGCCAGCCAGCTGATCTGCGCGGCCGTTACTTTTTTTGTGCGCCAAGTTGATTCGAACGCGCCGAGCCTTTCAATGAACAAGACAATCGCAAATGCCGCCAGCGGACTCTCCAGCCCGGGGCGATAAAGCGCATAATGAATGTATCCATTAAACGCCCAGAAAACAGCGGCAAACATCGCAACCGCATTTGAAAGTGAGCGCGATACAATGCGATAAATCAAGACGGCTGTGGCGGCATTGAAAACTGCAATCACCATCACCAAAATGCGTAACGGCAGAATTAAATCAAAACGGGCGAGATAAAAAATGGGAATGCAAACCAGCAGCCAAAGCGGATGATAACCGTTGGTCGGGTTGATGCCATCGAAGGTGCTGCCCAATCCCATTGTGATGTTCTGTGCGACCTTAAAATAATAATACGCATCGTCGCGGATGAACCAGGTGTTGGGAAAGTTGTACGCATCCGCTGTGGCTGCGTAAATGTGGATTCCAAGAATGGTGAGAATCAATAGAATTTCAAAGAGGGAAAATCGTTTTAATAATTTCATTTATGTTTGTAAAATCGGAGTGCGGACTTTAGTCCGCATATTTGGCAGGCGGACTAAAGTCCGCACTCCGTAATTAATTACCCAATATCCAGTGTAATCTTTCCGAAATTATCGCCGTGCCATAATCTTTCCTGCGCGGCGGCGGCTTCTTGGAGCGGATACGTTTTATCGAGGATCGGTTTTAATTTTCCGGCGACGACCAAATCCATCACTTCGGAAAAATCTTCGAGCGTGCTCATGGTCGAGCCGATGATGGAGAGATGTTTGGCGAAGATAAAGCGGTTGTCAATCTCAAATTTCGGTCCGCCGCTGTTGCCGACGGTGAGCAAGCGCCCGCCTTTTTTGAGCGCGCGCAGACTCAATGGGAAAGTTGTGCCGACGTTGTCCACGATCACATCCACGCCGCATTTTTCGGTGGCGATGAAAATTGCCTTCGACCAATCTTCTTCTTTTGAGCGGTCGATCAAAATATCCGCACCGAGGGATTCGGCCTCTTTCAATTTGTTTTCATTCGAGCCGATGACCAAAACTTTTGCGCCGAGATATTTTGCGACTTGAATACTTGCGGAGTTGACTCCTCCGCCCGCGCCGACGATGGCAACGGTTTCGCCCGCTTTCACATTTCCACGCTTGATCAGTGAGTGCCACGCGGTTTGATATACCAGCGCCGCCGCAGCCGCTGCGTGGAAGTCAAAGTCCGCGGGGAGTTTGTAGAGTTGTCGAGCGGGCAGGCAGATATATTCCGCGTATGTTCCGCGCGTGGTTTCTCCAAGTAAATGCCAGTTGCGGCACAGGTTATCCTGTTTATTCAAACAGAATTCGCATTGACCGCAGCCGAGGTTGGCGTTGATTGCGACATGATCGCCGACCCTCAAATTTCCCCTCACCCCTAGCCCCTCTCCCGCGGGGAGAGGGGAACCAAGCGCGGTAACTTCTCCAGCGCCATCCGCGCCGTTGATGTGGGGGAGTTCGAGTTTTAATCCCGGCCAGCCATTGCGCACCAGCACATCCATACGGTTGAGCGCGGCGGCGCGCAGACGAATTAATACTTCGCCCGCTTTTGGTTCGGGCGTGGGGAAGTCTGCGTATTCAAGGACTTCGGGGCCACCGTGTTTGTGAAATAACATTGCTTTCATGTATTACTTAATCCCCAATTCAAGCCGCGAGATGACCAGGCGTTGAATTTCGCTCGTGCCTTCGTATATCTCTGTGATCTTCGCGTCGCGGAAATAGCGTTCAACAGGCAGTTCTTTGCTGTAACCCATGCCGCCGTGAATTTGCAGGGATTGATGTGTGACGAACATGGCGGTTTCGGATGCAAATAATTTCGCCATGGATGCTTCGAGTGAATAACGTTCGCCTGTGGTCTTTGATTTTTCTTTTGCGATGGCGGCGTTATAAACGAGCAAGCGTGACGCTTCGATGCGTGTTTTCATATCCGCGATCTTGAAGCCCGTTCCTTGAAACGCGCCGATAGGCTGCCCGAATGCTTCGCGCTCGCCTGCGTATTGGCGCGCGGCTTCATACGCGGCTTCGGCGATTCCCAGCGCTTGCGTGGCGATGCCGATACGCCCCGCATCCAAAACGGTCATGGCGATTTTGAAGCCTTCGCCTTCTTCGCCGAGTCTGTTTGCGGCGGGGATGCGGCAATCTTCGAAGATGAGTTCACTCGTCGCGGAGGCGCGGATGCCGAGTTTGGGTTCTTTCTTTCCGCGGGTTAATCCTTTTGTGTTGCCTTCCACGAGAAACGCGCTGACGCCTTTTTGATTTTTCTCAGGATCTGTCATCATAAAAACGATGAAGTAATCCGCCACCGGTCCGCTGGTGACCCATGATTTGCGCCCGTTCAGTACATAAAAATCGCCGTCGCGCGTGGCTTTGCTTTTTATTGCGCCCGCGTCAGATCCGCTTTGGGATTCGGTCAGCGAATACGCGCCGATGGCTTTGCCCGTTGCAATGGGTGTGACGAATTTTTTCTTTTGTTCTTCGGTTCCAAATTTTAAAATGCCGTGGCAATACAATGAGTTATTGACTGACATGATCGTGCCGTGCGATGCATCCACTTTGCAGATCTCTTCCAGCGCCAGAATGTAAGCAATCGCATCCATGCCTGCGCCGCCGTATTCTTCGGGGACTTCAATGCCCATGAAGCCCAGCGCGCCCATCTTTTTCATGGTGGCGTGTGGAAACTCTCCGCTTTCGTCGAATTCAGCGGCGATGGGCGCGATCTCTTTTTGAGCGAAGTCGCGCGCGGCGTCACGCAGCATTTTATGTTCGGCGGTGAGCGGATAAATGGAAAGGTCGGTCATGGATATTGCCTCCAGGGGAATTTTATTTGTGGGATTATACCGCGTTGAAGAGAGGTATATCTGATACAGGACTTACGTAAGACGCTCCCTCATCCCCAACCCTTCCCCCGAAGGGGAAGGGAGTCCCCTCTCCCTTTGGGAGAGGGCTAGGGTGAGGGAGCGTCGCGCAA
>VFKN01000137.1 GCA_009885525.1 Anaerolineaceae bacterium
GAAGCAATCTCGGTATTCATGAGGAGATTGCTTCGGGCGAAGAACAAGAGCGCCCTCGCAATGACATCGTTTTTTATGGGGTGGGAGAACTTATTATTTTACGAACCCTTAGGATTTCAAATCTGAGATATTCACCACAGTGCGGAATTGGTATCGTTCCAGGATCGCTTCGATCTCTCTGGCATTCTCGGGTGAAACATCAATGAACTCGAAGCCAATATTAAAATACAGCGGGGTTTCTTCCTGGCGGCAGTATGCGACACGCGCAAGAATGACAACGCGCATAGCAGGCGCTTCAGGCAGGTTTTCGGGAAAGTCAATCCCAAGCGTGATCCGCTTATTGGTCTCGATTGATTTTTCACCAACCACCATCACGCCTTGCAAGGTTAAATCCCCAACGTAACCGAGCAGCGTTTTATGCAGCAAATCATAGACAGGCGTAAATGCCATCAACTTCTTGCGGGATTCTTTTCTATTGTTATTCATGATCATCTCCTTTCTTGTGTCTATATTAGCACAACCTCCACAACTTCGCCGGCACTTAAACCTGTCGCATCAGGATGAATACGCAACAAACCATCGGCGGCGGCAAGCGTGAAGATCAGATTACTTTTTCCAAATATCGGTTCGGCATCATAATTGACGATTGACGATTGACGATTGACGACTAATTTTACTGGCTGCCAATCTTCCCTGCCTGCCTGTGAAGATAAATTTACAGTTAACCTTGCCATTACGGTTGCTTTGGGTCTCGGCAGCGCGCCCAATAATTTTTCGATCAGCGGCACAACAAATAAATATCCATTCACCAAAGCGCTGACCGGGTTGCCCGGCAAACCGATCACTGCCTTGCCGTTACACACGCCCAGGATCGTCGGCTTGCCCGGTCTTGTATTGATGCCATGTACAAGTACACCCGGCTCCCCCAATTGACGGATGACTTCGGCGGTCATATCTCTAGTGGATGCGGACGAGCCCGCGGTTATTAAAACGACATCACATTCGGATAGCGCCCGCGCCGCCGCGTCTTTTAATACCTCAAAGTCGTCACCAAAGATCCCGTAGCGGATCGCTTCGCCCCCGGTCTTCTCCACCAATGATCCAAGCGTATAGGTATTAATATCGCGCACCTGCCCGTGTTTTGTTGTTTTGTTAGGATCAACTACTTCATCTCCAGTTGATATTAATCCAATACGTACTTTATTGGCTACGCGCAGTTTAGTAATTCCCAATGCCATCAGCCCGCCAATCTCTGCCGGACGCAGTATTGTCCCTTTCAGGATCACGAGCTGATCTTGTGCCACATCTTCGCCAACACGAATCAGGTTCTCCCCGTCCGCAACCGCTTTGAAAGTTTCGATTTCACTCGCTTGTACAGTTTGTGTATATTCCAACATCACAACCGCATCCGCGCCTTTGGGCAGCATTCCACCGGTATGGATCAAGGCGCATTGCCCCGCACCAATCTCAAACGATGGAGAGTCGCCCATAGGCACTTCGCCGATGAGGTGAAGATACGCCGGGAGCGAATCACTTGCGCCGAAAGTATCCTGCGCACGGACAGCGTAACCATCCACGGTGGTGCGCGGGAAATCGGGTAACGGGTGCGGTGCAAAAATATCGGCGGCGGTGACACGATCGAGGGCGTGGATCACATCCACTAGATCAGGATCAGATTTGAGCGTGGAGAGATGCGCGAGTAATTTTTCGCGGGCTTGATCGGGCGGGAGGAGAGTCAAAAATTCAGGCATTTTATCTTAACCAAAAAGTCAGGGTGATGAAATAGGTTGTGAGTCCAAACACGGCAAGCGCGGTGGATGTGAGCAAGTTCCAGTTGGGTTTGCCGCCGAGCGAGACATGACGAAGCAGAACAATTTGCAGCACAGCAAATGGCAGCGTAAGGAGCGATCTCCACAAAATAGAAAAACCGAAGATGGGCGCAAAAGCAAATACGACATAACTAAAAGCGATCAGGCTGTGATGCAAAGGCACGGCGCGTTCCCAGCCAAGTTGACGAAGCAGCGTAGCACGTTGATATTTTTCATCCGACAAAAATGTTGTAAAGTTAATGATCAGAAAATACGCGAGCGCAAGTGTGGTCAATGGGATGAGGATAAAAACAAGCAGACGGTGACTCTCTCCGAATTGCAGGATAAAGCCGATGGATGGAATAATATAGGCAACATGCGCAGCGAGAGTCAACTCGCCAAAGCCGCGATCGGCAAGACGAATGGGCGGAATTGAATATGCCAGGACAAGAAGTAGTGACGAAAGAAGAAAGAAGAAAGAGGAAAGAATCAGAATTTGATTGACATAAAGAAGATAGACAAGGAAAGCACTAACAGTGAGCGCCGCAATGGAAATATAAAGCATGTTATTGCGGAGTGTCTCTTTTTGCAGCGGAGTCTCATCCCCCACAAACGGTTCATTGTGCGGGCGAAAAACTTCGGAGAGCAATGACATACTCAATTGCGCAAGGATCACGACTGCAAAGCCAAGCCAAAACGCAAGGACATTCAACGGCTTACCGAGATACGCAGGGATACTCGCGCCAAGGGTATAGGTCAGCGCGGCGAGGAGAAGATGGAGGGGATGAGAGAGACGAAAAATATTTTTCAATTTACGATTTCCAAAACAAAAAAATAAATAATGAAGGATGAAGGATGAAGGATGAAAACTTCATGTTCCGGCGTAATCAACTTTGACTCAAAGAAGAGCAAAAAACTATCCGCAGATTTCACAGTTTGAGTTTAGAGTTGATTTTTGAATTGCTTTTGCTACATCTTTTTAGCCACGAATTATACGAATTCTCACGAATTTTTTAACCAATTCGTGCAAATTCGTGAAATTGGTGGCTGAATTTTGGACGAGCTCTAAACTCAAGTCACAGATTAAGCAGATTTGGTTTTAAAAATCAGGGAAATCAGCGTAATCTGTGGATAAATCCTGACAGAAACGAGAGAGCCTCAACTCTTCAAGTATTGCTCCAACCGCTCAATGGCTTGAGGGAGATTTTTTCTGCCAAGTCCCAGACGGAAATGGTTACCTGAGTCGTCGTACATTGTTCCGGGCAAAAGCAACACACCTGTTTTGCGGACAAGATCATCACAAAAATCTTCGATATCGCCCTTACCCTTACGGGCACTCGTGAGCAGTTTCGGGAATCCCATTGAACCGGCCTGCGGACGCACCCATTGGAATAAATCCGCGTGGCGGGAGAAGAGATCATCAACAATGGCAAGGTTATCCTTGATGATGGTGAGATTGCGGTCGATCAATTTCTGGCGGTTGCGCAAAGCAACTTCCGCGAGAAATTCACTCGGCGCGGAGTTGCAGATGGTGGTGTAGTCTTTAAGTGAGGCCATGTTCTGATACACTTTTTTATTCTTCGTCGCGATCCAGCCAATGCGCAAGCCAGCCAGCCCGTATGTTTTGGATGTAACGCCAAGCGAGACGGCGTGCTCACCCACATCACACGCAGATGGGAGCCGAGTCGCGGGGTCATATTCCGATTCGCGATAGACTTCATCGCAGAATAAAAGTAGGTTATTTTCCTGCGCAAATTTGTTGACGGCATCAAAATCCGCGTGAGACATTAAATATCCAGTCGGGTTATGCGGCGTGTTGATGATGATCGCTTTCGTGGTGGAGCGCATAAGATGACTCAACTCATCCATTTCCAACGCCCAGCCATTTTCCTCACGCCCTTGCCACAAGTTGACATCGCATCCGATGCTTTTCGCTACTTCGCTCAAAGATTGGTAATGCGGCGCATGCACGATGATGTGATCATTTTCCTTCAGCACAGCATGCATGAAAAGATAGATCGCTTCCTCTGCGCCGGTGTGGACGAGAATATCCTCTGGCTGCATCGTGGCGTAAATGTTGCAAATTTCTTTTCGCAGCGTGGGACTCCCCTGCGATTCAGTGTATCCCAGCCACACATTCTGGAATTTCTCTGCCGCACCCGTTGGATCAGCATCGAGCGCAAGCAGGTCCGCAATAGACATGGCTTCACAGTCCGAAGAACACAGCAGGAATTCAGTATTGAATTCATATTTGGCAAAATAACGTTCGAGTTTGAAGGGAGAAATGTTCATAGGGGGAAAGGGTTGAAGGGTGAATGTTGTAAAGTTGAAGGTTGTGTCCAGTGTTTACATGTCTACTTGTTTACTTGTCTACTTGTCTACTTGTCTACTTGTCTACTTGTTTACTTGTCTACTTATTTACTTCAATACCCTCTTCAAATCACGGTAATGAAGTTGGTTGTGCAAATATAACATTTTCACCATCTCGCGAAGGGAAGTCTCGCCAATAAATGGATGCTTTCCCCTGACTTTGAGTTCTTCATCTTTCAAGGCTGATACCCAAACAATTGTATTCGCGCGCACTTCCTTGTATTGCTCAAGCAATTCAGCGGGCGTGAATTCTTTTGTCTTTCTTTGCTGCGCCTCATTGTAACGGTCAATCGAGAAATCATCCGCTGCGCCCGCGCCGCCTTGACGAATCGACTCAAACAGTCTGATCAGTCCGCGCTCGGAGGTGACAAAATGCGCAAGCACGTTACGGATCGCCCATGTTTCGCCTTCGGTGTAAACCTCGGCTTTCCATTGGTCGTCGGTCAACGCGGAAAATATTTCAATAAATCTGTCGCCTTCGCTTTTTAGTTTTTCTGCAAGATCAGTTACTTCAGACATAAGAATCTCCTTGTTTACTTGTTTACTTGTTTACTTGTTTACCGCTCTTGATATTTCGCATAATTAATAGACTTCTTTCCAGTTAGCGGCCAGTAATATTTTTTCATCGATGAGATCTGCTCGAACAAACGCTTGCTGTCTTTGAAATCAGTGCGCACATAATAATAATGCGCATCGTACGGGCTGTCACCAAAAACAGCGGCGAGAATGTATCCATGCGTCTCGGCATAGTCCTTCATCATAATCGTCATGCCAAACCAGCGCTGCGCGAGATTGGCTTCGGTCAATTTCGGCGGGACAAGCGGCGAGTAATAATCATGGAACATGATGATATGCGGTTTATATTTATCCAAATACTCAACAGTAAAGCCGCCGTTGTGCGCGATGAACTGATCATTCAACCCCCACATATCAATCGCGGTCCAGCCGGAATAATACGGCAGCAAGCCCGCCTCGGTGGTAGCGATCACATAGCCTTGCTCGCGATATTCCGCGAGCAACTTACCCATATCATAGCGTCCGTCATTTTCATACGGACGCGCACAGGTCTGTTGATAGGATGTCAGGAAACAATTCTGGTACTGCGAATAAAAGAGGAGACTCCCACATAGAGCGACCAGCGCCACAATACGCGCGCTTCTTTCATGTCCACGCATTTGATTCAGTGACACGAAGTTCATATCGCCCACCAATGGAGTCCACGCCATGAGCGCGATGGGCACGAGCGCATATTGGAATCTTGCGCCGAAATTCATTTCATCCGAAATTAAAATAAACGCGGCGGCGAATCCTACAATAGGAATAAGATATGCGATTGTGCGTTTTGTAGTTTCAGATGAACGGAAACCGAGGATGAACGCAAAGACCATCGGCAGACATAATCGCAGCGTATTCAACATGGAATTATTGAATGAGTCCCAATGCAGGCCGCCATCGCCTTTTTTATAAAATGGATTGGGCAATGGATAACCGAAGTAATTCCATCTCCACAAAAAGTATGCGCCACCTAACGACAGAAAGACAGCGCCAAAAATGGCAATAATAGAAATCGAATTCTTGTATCCGCGCATGTAGATAATGGCAAGCAATATCAATGAAGCAAGGATGACTCCTTCGGGGCGAATCAATCCGGTGATGAGTCCACTGAGCGCGAAGGCGAGGGAAAGACCAAGGGGAGAATCTTTTCGGTTAATCAAGACCAGCCCCAGCATCCACGTAGTTGCCGCGGCGAGGGCAAAGAAGGGAGTCCCGAAGTAAGCGGATACATAAGAGAGTCCAGTTCCGATAGCGAGATAAAGTCCGCTTAAGAGGGAGAAGGGAATGTTCGCTTTGTTGATGCGGCGATTTGTCCAATAGACAATCAGCACGGTGAATAGATGTGATGCGAAGCCAAGTCCGCGCACAGATTGAGCAACAGTGAGCCCAAGTTTTATCAGCGCGGCGGATGCGACCATGAAAAGAAAATCGGTTGCGCCGTCTACGGGATGCTCGCCGATGTTCCAGACAATGCCGTGACCGTCGGCGAGATGCTGCGCGTACCGCATGAGCATGGCGGCATCTTCAAACGGCGGGATGGTGAAATCGACATAACGCACCGCGTAAAAGAGCGTGGAGGCGATGAGGATGAGGGAGATGAGAAGATCGGTGAGGGGAAGTTTTTTGGAAGTCATCAGTTATCAGTGTTCAGTAATCAGTGTTCAGTAATCTGTGTACTTGCTCACACCAACGAATATCCGCCGTCGACGGTGATTGTTTGGCCGGTGATGTATTCGTTCTTGATCAGAAACTCGAGCGTGGATGTGATTTCATCGAGGGTGGCGGCGCGTTTGAGCGGGAGACGTTGCACAAGTTTACCCCATTGTTCATCCGTGACAACATCGGAGGAAAGAACGAGGCCGGGCGCAATAGCGTTGACGCGGATGTTCGGCGCAAGCGCGCGTGCGAGGACTTTGGTGAGTGATTCCAAACCTGCTTTGCTGACAGTGTACGATGGATAGCGAGTCCATGATTTGTGGGCGGCAATATCGGTGATGTTGACGATCAGCCCGCCGGGGGACATTCTCCGCGCGGCTTGTTGGGCAATTAAGAATGGCGCACGCAGATTCAAATCGAGCGCTGAGTCCCAATCCGAAAGGGGAAGTTCCAGTGAGTTACCAACAGGCATGATGGCCGCGGAGTTGAGTAAAAGGATGAATGATGAAGGAGGAAGAATGAAGTCGAGGTCAGAAAAGAGTTTTTTAATTTGATCGGGTTGGGTTAAGTCGGCTTGGAGAAGATATGCTTTTACACCCAAAGATTCAATTTCGTTTTTGGTTTGCTGCGCTTCGTCTGCGGAGGTGTTGTAATGCAAGGCGATTGAATATCCCATGCGGGCGAGGGAGAGCGCAAAGGCTTTGCCGAGTCTGTGCGCGGAGCCAGTGACAAGGGCGAGAGGCTGGGACATGCAAAGATTGTAAACTGAAATTATGATTATGTGTCAGTTGCTTGTATGCGTATTAACAAAAGCGTATAATCTTGTAACTCGCGATAAAAAATCCTTCAAACTGGAAAACATGATGACAACTGAAACCAATCCAAAAATATCGTCTGTGCTTCGATTTCTTACTTTTGTTGAAGTAGTTGTATTGTTTCTTGCCGGGTTCGGGCTTTTCTTCGCGCCAAAATTAGCGGGGCAGCTTTGGCCGTGGGGTCTACTTCCTTTCAATGCGCGCTTTTTGGGAGCCGTGTATGCGGCTGCCTGTCTTGCGGCTATCATGCAAACTGCTTATGCGCGCTGGTCGCCTGCGCGCCTGGTGACGCCCATGATCTTTATTTTCACAGCGATCATTGTCATCCTGTCATTCAAGTATCTTGAAAATTTTAATTTTCAACGCTGGGAAGTATGGGTATGGTTCTTCCTTTATATCCTGCTCCCCATTAATGCCGCTTACCATCTTTGGCTGTATCGGAATTTGCCTCCCGCCGATTCCGCTCCGCTTAAAAATCCTGCGCGGATAATCCTGATTGTCCAAACAGTCATTTTAGGATTATACGGACTGGCTTTGATTTTCATTCCAGACTTCGCGAAAGCGATCTGGTCATGGGGAATTGACAATTTTCACGCGCAACTATACAGCGTCACGTTCCTTACGCCTGCCATCGGCGCTTATGTTTTAACAAAAGGCGCAACCAAACTTGAGTGGCAAACTTTGGGGTTGGCACAAATCTTACTGGGATTACTTCCCATCATCGGCGTTATCATCGTGGATGCATCAGTGAAAAAAGTACAATGGGCTGCTGTCGGCACGTGGATATGGTTTGTTTTATTCATTGCGATGTTCATCACCGGTCTGTGGATGATGGGTGAGGCAAGGACAAAGCAATAAAAAAATCGTAACTACTCAGCCATCCGTTACACACGCGATTATGTCGCTGCGAGGCGCTCTTGGTTTTAGCCGAAGCAGTCTCCTGATGGCAAAGATTGCTTCGGCGGGAAGAACAAAAGCCCGCCTCGCAATGACATGGCTGAGTAGTTACAAAAAATCACCGCTTGTTTATTTCAAAAGTTTACAGTATTATGAAGTTACAAGTCATCAAAAATTGTCATACACTTTATGCAAGGAGGCCTTATGGCAAGAGAAGTTATCACAACACGGGCGCATGGGATCGATGTCAGCCGCTGGCAGGAAACGTATGTTTATGCACAAACATGGGGGCAGGTGGATTTCGCGATCCAGAAAATGACCGAAGGGACATGGTGGGATGATAAATGGGGCAACTTGTGGGATCAGGGAACTTCGCAGGTTCCGATTCGCGGAATGTATCATTATCAACGCTCCGGTACAAGTTGGAAAGCGCAGGCCGATAACATCCTCGAAATGGTGGCACGCGTCACACCCAAACTTCACATCATCGCATTGGATGTGGAAAAGATCAACAACATCCTCGACAAAACTTATTTCTCAGACAGCAAACGCATCCTCGAATATTTATCAGTCAACTCGGATCGCAAGATCATTCTATATATCAACCCCGATATATTTAATATCGCGCATCCGCTGATGCTGAAAAATTTCGGGCAGGAAGGTGTGAAATGGCTGCTCGATTATCCAATGTGGCTTGCGCAATATTGGTGGGTGCCCGATCCCAACAAGCAGCCCGCCACACCAAAGCTGCGTGGCGACTGGGATCTCTGGCAATACACAGACAAAGGCGATACAAAGAACGCGCAAGGCCAACGACATTACGGCAGCCCCGATTTAAACGTGTTCAATGGAACAGCTGATCAAATGCGAGCGTGGGCTGGCGCGGATGAAATCATCACACCGCCTCCATCCACAAAAGTGACGATTGACGGCGTAACGGTCAAACTCTCCAATGGCAGCGAGGTAAATCTAAAATGAGATACTCCATTACATCTGAATTTGTCATGTCGTTGCGCTCAGATCACACCACCTCCGCAAGCAAGATCGCGACACTCGATCAGGGCAAAGCAGCAAAAGGCGACGAACTGTGGGTTGCGGTGCAAACTACAGGTACTGCAAAAGCGGGCGATAAATGGCTGCACGTCAAAGAAATGGATGGCAAACCCGCGAACGGCTGGATGGCGATCATTCACCTCGGAACGGTATATTCAGCGCTGATAGACAGCGGCGTGATCAATCCGCCGCCTACGCCGACAGACAGCATCAAGCGCATCGTCAAAGCCGTGATCACCTACGAGACCGACAGCGGCGCGATCCTGACCAAGGAAGTTTTTCCTGAGTAATCCCTGTAACGCGACACGCAAAGCGTGTCGCGTTACTTTTTTAATCGCTGTATAATCGCTTCATGCAAAAACTGAAATCCAAAGTATTTCAATTTTTATTATTCGCGCTGGCATTCCTTTTTGCATTTCTCATTTACATCTTCCACGACCTCCCTTCCATCAACTCACTCCCCAAAAAATTAAATCAACCCAGCGTCAAAATAACAGACCGCAACGGACGACTGCTGTATGAGATCATCCCAACTCAAAGCGGACGTAACGCAGCGCTGGCAGTGGAGAATATGCCGCAATGCATGAAGGACGCGACCATTGCGGTGGAGGATAAAAACTTCTACCAAAACTCCGGCGTGGATTTTGGGGGAATTATCCGCGCCGTGTGGATCAACCTTCGCGGCGGAGAAACCCTCTCAGGCGGAAGCACCATCACCCAGCAAGTAGCGCGGACTCTATTGTTGAGCGATGAAAAATCCGAGCGAACCTTGCGCCGCAAATTACGCGAAACTGTGCTCGCGTGGCAGTTGACGCGCGCATATTCCAAAGATGAAATTCTCGCGCTGTATCTTAATCAAATTTATTATGGCGGCATGGCTTATGGAATTGAAGCCGCATCGCAAACCTATTTTGGCAAATCCGCTGCGGAGTTGCTGCTGCCCGAATGCGCATTGCTCGCCGGTTTGCCGCAAACTCCCGGCGTGTATAACCCGTTCACAAATCCTGACCTTGCACTGGAACGTCAACGCATTGTGCTGGGGCTGATGGAGAAAAACGGATTCATCACATCCGCGCAACGGATCGAAGCCGAGAACGCGCCGCTGAGTTATAACGCCACGCCCTATCCCATTGAAGCGCCGCATTTTATTTGGATGATTAAAGATCAACTGGATGAGTTGTATGCGTCGGGGCAATTGAATAAATCGCAAAGTCTGGTGATCCGCACCACGTTGAATTTGAACATGCAGAATCTCGTCGAAGAGATTGTTCAGCGCCGCATTGAAGAATTCAAACCAAAGGCAGGCGAAACTTTTAGCCGCAATGTCAACAATGCATCGGTCATTGTACTAGACCCGCATACGGGCGAAATTCTCACGCTAGTCGGCAGCGCAGATTATTTCGACTCGTCCATTTATGGCGCGCTCAACATGGCGATTGCGCGGCGTCAAAGCGGATCTGCGTTCAAGCCGATCATCTACGCTGTCGCACTTGATCCGACACGCGCAAAGCCATACACAGCAGCAACTTCCATTTTGGATGTAGCCACAATATTTAAGACAAAAGATAATCAGCCATATAAACCTGTCAACTATGATAACCGCGAACACGGTTATGTTTCTGCGCGTGAAGCATTGGCGTCTTCGTTGAATGTTCCCGCTGTGCTGACGCTGCAAAATATCGGCATTGAGAAAACAATCGCGCTCGCGAATCAACTTGGCATCAAGTCATTGAGCGCGCCGCAGGATTACGATCTATCGCTCGCCTTGGGCGGCGGAGAAATGTCGCTGCTGGAATTATCCACTGCGTATTCAGCATTCGCGAATGAGGGCGCGTACACCGGCAACACATCCATTCTCGATATTCACGATGCGGATGGAAATATTTTATATGAACCAGAAAAAATTCCAGCGCGGCGGGTCATCGATCCGCGCGTCGCGTGGCTGATCTCGGATATTCTCAGCGATGATAGCGCGCGCTTAACCGGATTTGGAATCAACAGCACGTTAAAAATTGATCGCACCGCCGCAGTCAAAACCGGCACGACCACCAACTTCCACGACAACTGGACGATTGGTTATACGCCCGATCTATTGGTTGGCGTGTGGGTCGGCAACAGCAATTATCAAGCCATGCATAATGTTTCGGGGCTGACGGGCGCGGCGCCGATCTGGCATGAGACCATGCGCACGATCCTGCAAGGCAAGCCCGACAAAAACTTCACGCGCCCCGCTGGTTTAACTCAAATAAATATTTGCGACCTTTCGGGCTTGCTGCCCACCAAGTTTTGTCCGCACATAAAAGCGGAATGGTTCATCGAAAACACGCAGCCCGCAACACAGGATACATTTTATAAAAAATTAGATTCAGGCGCAATTGTTTTAAATCTCCCGCTCGAAGCGCAGGCATGGGCGCGCAAACAAGGCTTGCCTTTATTGGAGGATAAAGGAGACTCACCCACCGGTCTGGTCCTGACTTCCCCAATTGATAACACCACCTACCGCATCACCCCCAACCTCGATGCACTTGCCCAACAGCTGATCATCTCCGCCCTCGCAGATTCAAACTTCGCGCAGATCATATTCTACGTGGATGGCGCGGCACTGCAAACGCTCTCCGCGCCGCCCTATCAAACCTGGTGGAAGTTATCCGCTGGTACACATCACTTTTGGGTTGAAGGCGTGATGATGAATGGAGAGAAGTTGAAGAGCAACATAGTGACGGTCACGATACTTAAATAAAAAATTGGGAGGCTGTGCATCCTCCCAATTTTTTTAACTTATCTGATTATTTTATCGGAAACGGAACAATACAGACGGTGAACTTTGCCCGTCGCTGAAAAGGACGAACATCATGCGGCAGGAGTGTTTGTATGTCTTTGAGGTTTTCCAATTGAACTGCCATCTGCCTTTGTTGCCATGATTATTCAAACGTGGTTTGCCTGCGGAGGGTTCCACCACTGCGGTTGAGGCATCGCCAACCAGCGTGGTGCAATCAACAGCATAGGATTTCAAGGCAACGAAACTTGTCGGAGTCTTAACCGCTGTCCCATCCAGGAGGGCAAGTTTCCATTTGACTGGAATAGTCCGCGCAGCGTTGGCTTTATTCGGCACCGACATACGAATGGGTTTGAGAAAGCCAGTGAACACATATTGATATTGACCGGCAAGGGTGGCGCATGCCGCGTCACTTATATTGTTAAGCGCATCCGTTCCGCGCACACAGATTTCATTATCACCTGCCTGCGTAAGCATAAAAGTGGCGGTTACATTTTCAGCAGCAGAATCGAACGCGCCATCCACTGCGGTCATCGAGGTCCATGCGCCGGCGTTGACACTAAACTCAGCGGACAATATATTTGAGCCGCCCATAGTGGAATCATCCACTGTGGCGGTGACTGTAATCGTTGTGTTCACTGTCGCCGGGTTGGGAGCGACAACTACTGCAGAAGCCAGCGGCCCCAGCACGTCCGTATCTGCCAGAGCGGCATTTGTCGGAAAAGCTGAAGCGACGGCGAGCAGGATTGTGAAAATAGTTTGTATACGTTTCATGAGATTATCTCCTTTATTGGGTTCTTTATCTTCAAACGCGCCGCTAAACTACATACCATCACTACATAAATTTTTCGGCCCGCAGAAGCTCACGGTCTAATTGGGTCATCTGGCGATCTACGGATTCTCTGGTCTTCTCTTGCGGGAGCAATTCGGCGTCTCTGGCATAGCGGGCTCTCCTGCGTTCAAGCATAGCGACGCCAAAGACAGCCCTGGCTTGCGCGTTTTGCTCGGTTACATCTGCACGGGGGCCTCTCATAACCGTGGTGATTTCGCGCTTTTTTTCCTGAAGTTCCTTTTTGCGCTGGCGTATCTCTTGAATCAATACCTTTTGCTCTTCGGGTGATTTCGGCGTGAAGTCGATGGATTCCTGCAACAGCATCGCACCCTTGACTAACTCTGATTTGGATTGCCGGTATTGTTCGATGCGTTGGGATAATTCTTTTTCATCGTCATTTCCTCCGCCAAACAAACGGCCGACCAGCGACTTTTTAGTATGTTCGTACTTGATGCGCTCAAGTGTCTCGGCATCCCGGGCGATCTCAACATCCAATTTTCGAATAATCCCGGATATTCGTTCAATTTCATTCTCAGCTTGGTTGCTCCAATCGTTGACCTCTGCAAAAGTGGAGAGTGTTTGAAACTCAGCCATAAGTTCTTTAACACTGTTGTCATCGTTGATTTTCTGAGAGTCTTCCATGGTCATAATTTCTCCTGATGTTGTACAAAAAAATTTAAGATTTGCGATCTTGTCTCGCGGGAAGAACGGGACGCCATTTTGACGTAGTATACCAAATTTGGCAATCGCTTTTATTTCCCCGCTCATCCATTGGTGGAGATTCAGCATCGCACATACAAGTCTACCATCACGCGGCTGATTTCCCTGTGAAAACGCAGCAATTCTCAGTATGGCTTTTTTCATCCGCAGATTACACAGATGAGTCCACTGCAAAAACCAATTAAACACAAAGGCACAAAGGGATACAAAGGAGAAGCCTTTTCATTAATTAAAACCTTCGTGTTTAAATATCTTTTTGCAGTAGAGTCACAGATTGAAAGGAAAAAATCTGCTAAATCTGTGTAATCTGCGGATATAGGTTTTTCATATTGAGAATTGCTGTAACTACTTTGACAATGTCAAGTTACAGTGTCTTTTTCTTGCTGTTTTCGCAAACGAGATTTACGAGAGCGGGTGCGATTGGTCAGGTGTTTGACAACCAAGTCTGC